>JAFVED010000101.1 GCA_017478125.1 Bacteroidales bacterium
GACTTTTCTGACGAAAAGTCCCAGCCAGGCCGGTCGTCTGATGCCGACTGGCTCTGGGTGGGGCTACCGCTCAACGATCTTGCCGCAGACGCCCCAGAGCATACTATATCGGGGGCTTGGCCGCCCCCGAACCCCTCGCGGCCTTTGCGCCTCCACGACTTTTCTGACGAAAAGTCCCGGCCCGGCCGGTCGGCTGATGCCGACTGGTTCTGGGTGGGGCTACCGCTCAACGATCTTGCCGCAGGCGCCCCAGAGCCAGTGGGCCTGATAGAAGGCTTTGGTGCCGGCGGGGACGGAGACGGTGACTTTGGAACGGTCAAGGCCATAGAGGTAGAAAGGTGACGGATCGTCGTAGTACTTCTCGATCCTGTTGACCTCGGCGATGGTCGTCCAGCTCAGCACAATCTCCAGCGGAGTCTTGCACCCGTTGCAAAGGAACCTTTCATAGATGAAATTGATGCTGGTCGGGATGACAAGCTTGTCGATGGAGGTTTGGTAGACAGAGTAGCTCGCGAAATCCGTCGTGCCATCCACGACAGCGAACGTCCCGGTCAGTTTCTCGGGAATCCAGCGAAGGAACTTCTTGCCCCAGATATTCTGATATAGACCCTTATCCTTGACAAAGAAGAACTCATTGGACGGATCGACCTCGATCTCGAGCTTGGGGCAGTTCGCGAACACCTCGTTGTACCTGTTATAATCCTCGAGAGTGGACGGGAAGAAGACTTTCTCAAGATTCTCGCAGCCGGTGAAGGCATACGCGTCGATATTCCTGACCCCTTCCCCGAGCGTGACGGATGTCAAACCGTCGTTACAGAAGAACATCCTGTCGCTGATATTCTCGACAGTGTATTCAACACCCTTGTAAGTCACTTTGCCAGGGATGGTTATATCTCCTGAATATGCTTTCTGCCCGGATGGATCGGGGATGAGCGCGAGAGCCAAGGGGCCGTAGTCCTTGTAGAAGAATCCATCTACCTCGATTGTCCCCACGCTTCCGATCACATTCACGGTGCAGACTGAGCTGAAGCCTCCGTCCTTGGTTGTGACAGTGACAGTGGCCGTTCCGGCGCTGACTCCGACCAGGGTTCCATCGCTGTCCACGGCGACGACTCCTGTGTTGTCCGACGAGAACGTGACCTCCGTGTCAGTGGCATCCTCGGGATGAATGGTGTACCTCACGGCCTCGGTCTCCCCTACAGGAAGGTTGATAACCCAGTTGTCGATGTTGATCCCGGTCACACTGACCGTGGCGGGAATAACGGTAATCTCGCAGGAGGCTGACTGAGCGGAGTTCGATGTCTTGACTGTCACCGTGGTCTTTCCGGTCTCGACGGCAGTGATCTTACCGGAGCCGTCTACAGTCACGACATTATTGTCGGAACTGGACCATGAAAGCGTCTTGTCGGTGGCGTCCTCTGGTTTGAGGGTCACGGTGAATTGATATGACTCACCTTTGATAATCTCCAACTCCGCCTTGTCAAGAGCGACGTCAGAGACCTCAACGGTTTTGGCCATGACGGTGACTGCGCAGGCCGCCGTCTTGGAACCATCAGAGGTTGTGACAGTTATCGTAGCTGAGCCGACCTTGACAGCGGTAACTTTTCCGCTTCTATCGACAGAGGCTATGTCAGTGGCCGAAGACTTCCAGCTGACTGATTTGTTGGTAGCGTTGTCGGGACTTACGGTGGCTGTCAAGGTTTCCGATCCGCCCTCTATGAGGCTAAGGGAAGATTTGCTGATCGACACGCCTGTCACGGCCACGGTCGTGGGGCCGGTCTGCCCGCCACCGTTTCCGCCGCCGGGAGTGTCAGGCTCATCCGGCTTGCAGGAGATCATTGTGATTGAAAACAATGCGGCAATGAGCGCCGCAAAAGATGTTCTAAATAGCCTTTTCATATTCGTAACTAATTAATAATTAATAATTTACCCCCCCCCGATTTTTATCGGGAAGGGCACTTCACAAAGTTAAACATTTCTCGCCGCAAAACAAATAGATTCTTCGCTGGCGCTCAGAATGACACCAGTCACACGGACCGTGGCATTTATACGTTTATGAATCAATCAATTCCAGAAATAAGCTTCTTCAAATTGGAGAGCTCAAAACCGGAACTGCCTGACTATCAATAAGTGACACGTCACCGACTGATGGTCAGGGACATCGAAATAAAAGTATTTCTGTTTCTTTCCATCAAGTTTCTGTTTTTTATGATTATTTCCGTTTAGTGGTGGTACCTTAGCCGGAACTAAACTGGTTCAATTATGGGAAACTTGAGAAACACAGATTCAGTATCCGCTGCCGTACAGGAGGCGACATCTCGTTACGCCAACATCCTTCTTGATTATTGGTTCAAACGATCTTTCGGTTCCGACTCAGGCAAGAGACTTATGATCCTGACCTTGAGGGAGATACTCCCTGAGACCGACATCAGCGACATCACCTACGGCAACAAGGAGCACCCTAATCCGTTCCCCGACAGCCACGGAGTAATCTTCGACATTGAATGTACTTCCAACGACGGGTCACGGTTCATTGTCGAGGTACAACTCGCCCGGCAGGCCTGGTTCATGGAACGGGCGCTCTTCTACTCCTCGTTCGCCATTCAGGAGCAGGTCATGAGGGGCCAGGACTCATACGAGTTCATGCCGGTCTATTTCATCGCTCTGATGGACTTCACCCTTCACCCGGAGGATGACGGTCGGTTCGTGTATAGATATAACTTGTTGGATATCAATACAGGAGAGCTTATGACAGACCGTATCGGCTACACCTTCCTGGAGCTGCCGAAGGTGAGGTCAATCTCGGACGGATCCTCTAATCTCGAGAAACTCTGCTACGCCCTGCACAACATGACAGTCATGAAAACCCGCCCGCCGGAGATGACCGCTGAGATTTTCGAGCTGTTGTTTAGTTCGGCTGAAATCGCTAAATTCGCACCGGAGGAGAAGATCAAATACGAGAACGACATGACCACAGAGCGAGACATACGCAACCAAATAGCCTACAGTCGTGAGGAAGGTCGGGCAGAAGGCTTGGAGAAAGGCAGAGCCGAAGAGAAGAACCGTATCGCCGAGAACCTGAAGAAACTCGGCGTACCAGATGAGATCATCAACAAGGCCTTGTGACTTGTTTCAACCCCGGTAGTTCACTTTTGAAAGGCCGAGCTGGAGGGGAAGCCGACAAGGAGGTGACTTCCAATGAGATCCCCCGGTCCAGGAGAACCGGGGGACTTCATTTAATAGCCAAATGGGCGGGAAACGCTCGCCACGCTAAAAGATGATATCCTTGGGCTTAGCCAGGTGGCCACCCTCGTTGAAGTGCTGGTTGTCCGGCAGCTTGATGTCGGTACGTGCCGCGCCCTTGGTCATAAGAGCTTTCAACTCAGGAAGATAATGCTGGTAGACTCCTCTCGGTGTGGTGCCTTTCTCCTTGCAGATGCTGGCCGCCATACCGACTACCTCTCCCATCATCGCGCCTGTGCGCATCAGCCTGGTGGAGCCGAGGGTGACATGAGTGGTCGAGATATCTCGCCCGGCCATGAACATGTTGTCCACATTCCTGGAATACAGGCAGCGGTAAGGCACGGCGTAAGGGTAGATCGGATTGCTCTTCGTGGCGGCCTTGAACTCGCTATCAGGGAAGTTGGCGGTGTTGGCCGGATCCGGGAAATGGAGGTCAAAATGCCAGTTGATGGTGAAAGAGGCGTCCTCATGGAAGACCTGCTTGTCCACATCGTCCTGCTTGAGGATATAGTCCCCTACCAGGCGGCGGGACTCTCTCTTACCGGCCACGTACGCCACCCAGCCAAGAGAACGGTTGGCATATTCAGCCTTACCAGAGTAATGGTTCTTGAGGAAGCTCCAGTTGGAATACACCACCAGAAGGCCATAGTCCCTGATCCTCTCGAAGTCGTAGATCTGGTCGTAGTTCATCCCGGTCTCCCAGGTCCACTCGCCCATCGTGACCTTCTCGCTGTTGGTCTCGCTGAACTCGACACCGTACTGGAACTCAGGGAAGGTCGATTTCTTGGCATCCTTTACGCTGTACCACTGGACAGACGAGCCCATGGTCAGTTTGTCGCCCTTCTCCGGGGCGAGGGGCTCTCCGAACTCGTCCCTGCCCTCGCGGCCCATCATCCAGTCCGCTCCGGCCATGAAGCCCAGGTTGGCGTCTCCGGTGCAATCAGAGAACAAAGGAGCCTTGAGAAGCAGATCCTCACCGCTCTCGATATTCCGGATCACCACGGAAGCTATCTTGGTACCATCCATGTTGACCTTGACTGCCCTGAAACAAGGGAAATAAGTAAGTCCTTCCTGAGAGCGGATGAAATCCTCTTTCTTCTCATCCTCATAGTTGGAGGCGGGCTGGGCGTTGCCGCCCTTCGAATGGCCGAACTCCCGGAGCATCCTCCCGAGGGCGGGATATTTACCGAGCTCGACAATACCGCCGAGGTGAACCCTGATCTCGGAAGAGTTGTTGCCTCCGGCGATGGGCCGGTCGTTGACAAGAGCGACCTTGCATCCGAAACGGGCCGCAGAGACCGCGGCGCACATGCCCGCGACACC
Organism: Bacteroidales bacterium; assembly: GCA_017478125.1. Taxonomy (GTDB): domain Bacteria; phylum Bacteroidota; class Bacteroidia; order Bacteroidales; family UBA932; genus Cryptobacteroides. The sequence continues at coordinate 4,567 of JAFVED010000101.1, forward strand.
TCCGCCGATCACAACGAAGTCGAATTCTCCGCCGTCAGAAGGCTCGGCAGGGAGAGCACCCACCTGCCGGCGGAAGGCTTCCAGAGCCTCTTTTCCGACAGGAGGGACATTCCCTTCCTCACGGGTCATCCAGATGGCGTCGCAGCGCCCGTCGAATCCACCAAGATCCGACAAGGCCAGCGTTGTCTGCCCGGCCTTGAGCTTGACGCTGCCGGCGTACTGCCAGTCCCATTTGTCGCCTTTCGTGCCGAGGACAGTCTTCAGAGCCTTCCCCTGCACCTTGATCTTGAAGGCGCCAGGGCCTTCAGCGGAAGTCCAGGGAGAGGTCCAGTTGAAAGTCCGGACATAAATATGCCATGTTCCGGCCTCGGGAATATCCACGGTCGTCGAGGCGTCCTCAACCGGCACGCCCATTCCGTGGGCGATCAGGTATGGGGAGCCCATGAGATCCATGAACTGCTGGTCGACCTGCCACCCTCCCTTGACAGGGAAATTCTCGGTCTCAAGGAATATGCCCTGGGCTGATGCCTCGACTCCGCTCAGCAACCAGCCCAAAGCAGAAAGAATCAAAATGAATCTTTTCATTTTAAATAAATTACCTATACTCAAACATTGCCGTGGCCTTGGTGTCGCTGTCTGCCTTCACGCGGATCCACCGGGCCTGGAAAGCATCCGGGAAACGATGCTTGACAGTGTCGCCAGGCTTGACCTCGAACTCGGCGTAGTGGAACCACTGGCCGTCCCCTGTCGGGTCGACCTCAACGCTGAAAGTAACCTCACCAGAGGAACGGTGAGAGAGAGCCATCTCCCTCTTGTCATAAAAACCGATCAGGAACGGGTCAGAATATTCCCCGGCCTTGACCTCGGTCTCCACCCAAGGTCCGCCGTGGCCGGTGGGCTTGCCAAGTTTCCAAAGATCATCTATGGCCCCGGCCCACACAGCAGCCTTGCCGTCCTCTGAGAAGACAACGTGAGGGTTGCCTTTCGCGGAGGCGTGGTCTATGCCTGTCATCACTAGCATACCCCTGTAGGAGGCATAATCGTTGATACCGAACTTATGGGAGGCCACCGGACGCACCTTGGCGTAGCCGTCGGCATTTTCCGCCGGGAGCTCGTAGAAGGTACCCGCGAGGGACAGCAAGTCACGCTCTGTCGCGACCTCGCGGCAAAGCCTCAGGGTTCCTTCCTCAATCTTGGAAGCATATTTGTCATCCCCCAGAGGAAGCCTCCAGCGGCGGTTCTTCGCGTCAGTGATCAGGATCGATCCCTCCTCGACATCCACGACATCGACCGGAATCTCGAACTTGTCACGGATATAATCCGCCATGTCGGGATCGTCTTTGGCCACGAAGCTCATCTCGCCGTCGATCTCGTAATACTTCTCTCCGTCTACGGTTTGGGCAAGCACGCCAAGAGCCCTGCGCTGGTCTGGAAGGCCATAAAGGAACCCTTGTGAGTCATTGGTCTTCCTCACGGGTGCCAGGCCGGCGAAAATCGGGTCGGGCTCAGTTGTCCGGGTCTCTTTCTGGGCAAGGACAAAAGTCAGGTCAGCCTTGATGGACGCATCGCTGACAGCCCTGATCCACACTCCACCCTGGTCGCTGCCGAACGGGGCGAAGACCGAGCCGCCTCCAGCCACCTCCACTTTGCAAAGCTCTGTCCATGAGCCGTTTCCATCCTTGTCAACCTCAAAGGTGATCGTGGCGGGAACCTTGGACCGGTTGGCAATCCAGGCGCAACGGTTATCCCAGCCGTTGAAAAGGAACGGATCCGAGGGCACCCCGGCCTTGACATCGTCCTTGAGCCAGACTGAGCCTCCGGCGGTGGTGGGGCCCACGTGATCCGGCTGGTCGTAAGATGTGAACCAGATATTGGAGTTGGACTGTCCGGGACCGTCGATACGTCCCTTCTGCTTGCGTTTGTTGAGGAACTCGCTCTGAGCGGAATCGTCACAGCCGAAAACCAGACGGCCGTTCCACTCGGTGAAATCGGCGATCACTTTCAAGTAAGCGCCACGGGGACGGATCCCGGCAGAATTGGTGGTGGAGAAAGTCTCAGGAAAATGCCAAAACATCCCGTGCATTGTCATAAGATATTCGGGATCAGCACCTTCAGGAGCCACATTCCGAATCCTCGGCCACTCTGTGTTCCAACCGTGGGCACCGTCATAAGCGTGGCTGGCCTTAGGAAGGCGGTAATAGTTCCATCCCTTGTCAGGCTCCCTGACGGCGAGGATGACGGACTTATAGTCCCATCCGAGAGACCAGATAGGGTCAGTCTCCGGGGAAGGGTTCCCATGGATTCCGCCAGGACCGGTGATCTCGGTGAACTGGTTGCGCCTTATGAGCTTCCAGTCCTTTCCGTCCCACTCGACAAGGGCTCCGGAAGGAATATCAAACTGCTTCTGCGCAAGCTCTCCTTCCTCTCCGTTGTTGGAATAGACCGCCACACCCTGGCCAGAATAGAATCCCTTGCCGTGATAGCCAGGGAACATGTCGCAAAGATCGCCGGTGAAGCCTTCCTTGCGCTTCTGGTTGCCGTCCTTGTAAAGCTCAATCCCGTCAAGAGTTTTGACATCAATGTCATAGAAACCGGATTCCATGGAAGCGTAAAGTATACGTCCAGCCGGATCAGTCAGGTGACGGGCAAGGCCGGTGGGACGGCCAGGGAACTTCTCATATGAGAGCACCCGGACATTCTTGTCGGCGTCGAAGGCGTACGGGCCAATGAACAGCTGGTTAGATTCATCGTGTATCATACGGTCGGCAGGAGTGCCGCCGATACTCTCAGGCCTCACGATCTCCTCCAGCGAAGGAGTGATCTGGTAGAGCTTGTCATCAGAACCGAAAGGCTCGTGGGGAGAATATGAGACCACCCACAGATCGCCCTGCCACGGCACGACAGCTCCCGTCCCGCACTCACCCTGCGAGTTATAATACGCCAGGTGAGGGTAGATTCCGCTGAAACTCTTGTGACCAGACTCGTCAACCGCGGAAGGCCCTTTTTGTGAGCAAGCGGCGGCGGCCATCAGGGCCGCCGTCGCTATTAGTAACCTAAAGACACGCATATCCTAGTAACCAGGGTTTTGAGTCAGGTTCTCATTGATGAGACGGTCCGCGGCGGGAATCGGCCAGAGGTAGTCGCGGGCAGGATTGAACTGCCTGGTCGTAGCCTGGACGACATAGCCGGCTGTGAGCATATAGCCAAGGTCGGCGATACCATTCTCATCAATCTCGGGAACACCTCCGATCGGGTAGTTACCGTTGTTCCAGTTGTCGATATGTTTCTGGTAAGCGGCTGTCGTGGTGGACGGGTCACCATCCCAGCTGGCGCTACCGGACCAAGTACGGTCGAGATAGTACACAGGACGGTTGAACACGACCTCGGCGATCTTCCAGCGGATCAGGTCCTCATACCTCCAACCCTCGGCGGCCATCTCGACGAAGCGCTCGGTGCGGATCAGCGTGCGGTTGGCGGCCTGGCTTCCGACAGTGGCTTTCGGATAGTCGATGCCGGTGCCGTCGTAAGCCCTCTCGCGCAGCTTGTTGATCGTCTGGTCAAGGACATCCTGGGTCAGCTGACCAGTCTCGTTCATAGCCTCGGCGTACATCAGGAGAACATCCCCGTAACGCAGGTAAGGATAGGCGTTCGGAGCCTTGAAACCATTGGCGGAAATCCAAGTGCTTGGATCAGAGAACTTCTTGAACACAAATCCGTTATAGGCGGCGTGCTCGGCGCGGGCCTTGGAGTCGGTGTTGCTGACCTGTGCACCGTCGGAGATCCTGGTGACAGTGGTGCGCAGAGGAGAAGGTGAATGCTCATACCCGAAGAAAGCGTAGTCTGCCGGATCATAAGTGCCGTTGACGACGCACTCCGAATAAGGAGTCACGAAAGGAACGATGGTCATCGCCATACGCGGATCCCTGTGGTCGAACGGGGCCTTCGGGTTGTAGAGCGGAGACTCGTCGATCGGCAGACCGTCCGTGCAGGTGTAAGCGCAGACAAGCTCCAGTCCAGGATTCCTGGCGCCCCAACCGCCGGCGAGACGGATGAGGTAGTTCTGGATGTCGTTGGCGAACCAGTAGTATCGCTTCAGACCGAGGTCACCCTTGAACGCGAATATCCACTCGGGTGATGTGGCGGCGGTGAAGAGATCCTCATAGTTGGGATGGAGAGAGAACACGCCCTCATCCATACAGGCCTTGGCGGCCGCGGCGGCTGTGGCATAGTCACCGTTGTAGATGGCTATCCTCGCCTTGAACGCTTTCGCGGCTCCGCTTGTGGCCCTTTGGACACCACTGTAGGAGGAAGGAAGGTTGGCTGCCGCCTTGTCAAGGCACTCGTAAGCATAGGAAAGAACCTCGCTCTTGGGAGAGCGGGAAGCCGAATAGGCCTCCTCAAGGGTCATTCCGGTCTTGTCGAGAATGACATCTCCCCAGCGGAACACCAGCATACCATAGGCGAAACCGAGATAGAAATAGGCCTCGCCCTCGTAACGCTTGATATTGGCCTCGGAGATACCGAGATCCCTGGCCTTGTCCATATTGTTGAGGATACGCAAGGCGCGGGCGATACCCTTATAATAGTTCTGCCACTGGGTGGCTATGGTACTATTGTCGGCGGTCAACGTACCGTTCTGCGGGAACTGGGTCGTGCTTCTGTAGACCACGTCGTCACCCCAGTCAGTGTTGTCGATCGGGAAGAAGTCAGTCCTGTAGAAATCGTTGAGGGACATCTCGATCTCAGACTGGGATGAGTACCAGTTGTCGCTGGAACCCTCGGAGAGAGGATTGAGATTCAGATCGACGCAAGAAGAGAACATCAGCGCCGAAACCATTGAAATAGCGAATATTGAAATCTTTTTCATGATAGCGCTTTCTTTAGAATTTAACATTTGCTCCAATGATGAAGGAGGTCGAGATAAAGTCGTTCCGGCCGGAGATCTCAGGATCCCATCCCTTAGGATATTTGCTGATGGCCGGAAGATCGGTCACGTTGACATAGACGCGGAGATTCTTGATGAAGGTCTTCTCCATTATCTGTTTGGGAACCGTGTAGCCAAGGGTGACGTTCTTCACGCGGAAATACGCGCCGTTGAACATCCAGAAATCAGAGCCCGCGCTCTGGCTACCGGTGTTGGTGTAGGTCAGGCGGGGATACTTGGCCTTGGCGTTCTGCTCGGCGGAGCTGTGGTTGCTGTAGTAGTTGCCCAGGATCAGCTGAGGAACTCCGCCCCACTGCTCGGCGTAGGGCTGGATCCAGGTGTAGGAGGCCAGGACATTCTGGTGTCCGATACCCTGGAAAGAAAGATTGAAGTCCCAGTTCTTGTAACCGAGGAAGACATTTCCACCGTAGAGATATTCAGGGAGGGAGTTGCCCATCTTGACCTTGTCGTCGGCGTTGATGACACCATTGCCATCCACATCAACGTACTTGATGTCACCGGGCTTGTCGTTTCCGGAATATGTGGGGATACGGTTCCCGCCGGGGGCGAGCTCGTCCTGAGTCTGGATCAGGCCGTCGGTCTTGTAGATGAACCACTCGTTGTAGTATGAGTCCTTCTCGATGAGGTAGTTGCCGTTGATGGTCCTGCGGTCGCCGACATAACCCATCTTTGAACGGTAGTCAGAGAGGTTGGCGGAGATGCTGTAGGAGAAGTCACCGACACGGTCGCTCCAACCGAGCTCTATGTCCCAACCCTTGGTGAACATGTCACCGGCGTTCTGCTGAGGAGCGGAGAATCCGGCGTATGACGGGAAGCCGAGGGTGAGGAGCATATTCTCCGTCTTCTTGTAGTAGTAGTCACCGACGAAACGGAGCCTGCCATTAAAGAAGTTGGCGTCCACGCCCACACCGGTGGAAGTCGTTGTCTCCCAAGTGATGTCGCGGAAAGCGTAGTAGACCTGGGCCGCGTTCTGCAGGGTGGTTACACTACCGTCCTTGTTCATCATATAGCTGTTGCCGAAGGAGATGGCGGCCTGGTAAGGGAACTCGGAACCGATACGCTCGTTGCCAAGCTTGCCCCAGGAGCCGCGCAGCTTCATGTAGGAGACCACGTTGTTCTTGAACCAAGGCTCCTC
>JAFVED010000102.1 GCA_017478125.1 Bacteroidales bacterium
GCCGCCGAGTTCAGGGACACTCTCGGACTTGTCCGCTCCACTCTGGGAGACACCTCCGTGGCCTGGGTCATGAGACCTGGCAAGAAGGCGAAAAGGGAACTGGCCAGGTGGTACGCCGGCTACAGCGGCACGCGCGAGTACTCGGATCTGGTCAGGCGGTTCTCAGAATGCTACGGAAACCCGGGCAGATGGCTGCCGTCCTCAGGACTGATCAGCCCGTATGACGACCTGTTCAAGACGAACGCCCGCTTGCTGGGATGGGACTGGAGGCTCCTCGCCGCATTGGCTTGGAGCGAATCCAAGTTCCTGATCCAGGCCAGATCCCCGAAAGGCGCTCTCGGCATCATGCAGATGATGCCCCTAACCGCCGGAAAGTTCGGTGTCTCCAATGTCCTGGATCCGGAAGAGAACATCGCCGCGGCCACGCGCTACTTGGCTTTTCTCCAGAATATCCTCTCCAGATACGCCGAGACCCCGGACATCCTGTCCTGGCTGACTATAGCGGCGTATAACAGCGGAGGAGGAAGGGCGCTCCAGGATCTTGAGGGAAAGGAGAGGAACTCCGCCGCCAAGGCATACACGGAAGCCGTTATGAGCCAATATTATATATTCTCAGGACGAGCCGTTGAAGGTGGCCTATTGGGCCCTGACGGTCTGGGCGGGATCTACCCTGGAGATAAAGACACAGGGGATCAGGAGGAGGAGCATGATGACCAGGAAAGAGAGGAAATCAGCCACCAGGACCATGGGGATGTCGATGTGGATGGGGACGAAGGAGACGAAATAGTTCTCCGGATTTAGTCTCAAAAGACGGGTCCATTTCTGGATCCCGCACAACGCGAAGGCCGACACATTGCCGATAAGCATACCCTTCAAAACGATCACAGATGCCACTTTCAGGAAGACTTTCGCTATCGAGCGGTCAGTCATCCCCATGGACTTGAGAGTGCCGATGGTGGATATGTTCCGGAAGAGCATTATCAGCAGCCCGGAGATCATGTTGAAACCAGCCACTATCGTCATCAGTATCAAGATGAAAAGCACATTGAAGTCAATCAGGTCGAGCCAATCGAAGATCTGCGGATAACGGCTCATCACCGAGGTGGCCACCAACCTCCCGCCGGAGACATCCTCCATCGCGGCCATCCCTATCTTGTCAGAGGCGGTCCTCATCGCCTGGGAATTCCTGTAGGCCGGAGCCAAACCGATCTCAAGGGTGGATACCTGGTCGGATGACCAGCCGTTGAGCCTCTGCAAGTCAGCGAGATCGCAAAGGACGACCATATTGTCGGTACCGTCCATTATCCCGTCATAGACCCCGACGATGTTGAAAGAGCGCACCTTGACACTTTCCCCTACGAAATAGGAAAGCAATTTGCCGCCCACATCGACCCCTATGAGGTCTCTCAGCCGGGACGGGATCCTCACGGCGAGTTTGACCGTGTCGGCCTCCCCTCTCCGGACAGGAACCCCCTTGAAGATCACCCCATGGATATTCTCCCCGTTCTTGATGATGCCGGCCCTGTACACGGCCGGGACAACCCTCCTTACCTCCGGCATGGCATCGAGGTCCCCAAGGAAATCCGGGGAAGAAGACATCGGAGAGGAGTCGTTGATGTAATTCATGTCCGCCGGGACAAGCTGCACGTCACCGGTCAGGTCTGAGATCCCGTCGCGGAGCTCCTCCCTGAAACCGGAGGAGACCGCCACGGAAATGATCATGACAAGGAAGGAGACCGCGATGGACACCACCGCGACCTTCCCTCCGAAACGAAGGCGTCGGGCTATGAAGCCGGTCGCTTCCACTTATTACCAGATATGTACTCTCTCGCTCTCGGGACGCCACATAGGGTCTCCTTCCTTGATCCCGAAAGCGTCGAAGAAGGACTGGAAGTTCCTGATGGACACATTCACCCTGTTCACCGCGAGGGAATGGACATCCAGCCTTGTCCTGCGGGCTTTCTCCTGGTCTGTGATGTTCTGTGCCCAGATGGCTCCGTAAGACAAGTAGAACCTCTGGTCGGGAGTGAAACCGTCGATGAGGCCAGGATCGTTCCCGGCAATGGCGTTACGCATGGCCGAATAGGCTATGCTCAGACCGCCATGATCCCCTATGTTCTCTCCGAGGCAAAGCTGGCCGTTAGCCATGAGAGCCGGCTGGCCATCCTTGGCCGGAAGGACCTCCACAGCGTCAAACTGGTCCGCCAGCACCTTCGCCTTGGCCTTGAACTTAGCGTCATCCTCATCAGTCCACCAGCCGGACATATTGCCCTTGCTGTCGAACAGACGTCCCTGGTCATCGAAGCCGTGGGACATCTCGTGGCCTATCACCACACCTATGCCACCATAATTGACGGCGTCATCCGCGTCGGGATTGAAGAACGGGGGCTGGAGGATGGCGGCGGGGAAGCAGATCTCATTTGTGCTGGGATTGTAATAGGCGTTGACCGTCTGGGGGGACATGCCCCACTCTGTCCTGTCCGTGGGTTTGCCGAGCTTGGACAGGTTGTCGGCGACACTCCATTTCCTCGCGGCCATTATGTTCTCATAATAACTCTTGGCGGGATCGATGTCAAGGGTGGAGTAGTCTTTCCACTCATCCGGATAACCGATCTTCACGATGAAATTGTCCAGCTTCTCGTGGGCCTTGGCCTTAGTCTCATCGCCCATCCAGTCCAGGGCGTCGATATGCTGGCCGAAAGCCTTCTTGAGGTTGTCCACAAGGATAATCATCTTCTCCTTCGAGGACGCGGGGAAATACCTCTCGACATACATCTTTCCAACCGCCTGCCCCAGTATACCGTTCGGTACCTGCATGGCTCTCTTCCAGCGGGGCCTGGGTTCCTTGACGCCGGACATCTGGGTGCTGAAGAAGTCGAATGAAGCCGCATAGAAATCGTCGCTCAGAGAGTTGGCGGCTCCGCTTATCACCCTGGCGGCGAGGTAGTCCTTCAGAATGGCAAGATCCTCATTGGCGAAATACTGGCCGAACTTCTCAAACACGTCAGGCTCACCCACGACAAGCTTCTCCTGGGAGGGGACCCCCCTGCGGGTCAGGTAAGCGTTCCAGTCAAAACCAGGGAAACTCTCCTGGAGAGTCTCCGAGCTATAGACATTGTATTGTGCCTCGACATCCCTCTCCTTGATGCTGTCCCAGGAATTCTCGGCAAGCACATCCTCCACGGCAAGAGCGTTCATGGAAGCCTTTTTGGGCTCAGGGTTTCCGGCAAGGGCGAAAACTTTCTCGAGGAAAGCGCGGTAGCCCTCTTTCAAAGCGGCGTTCTCGGGCTTGACATAATAATCCCTGTCACCGATCCCGAGGCCGCCCTGGCCGAAATACAGGATCTGGCTGTCGCTGTCTACCATGTCAGAACCGACATAGGCGCCGAAGAATCCTCCCTGGCCGCTGTTGTGCATGTCGGCGACAAGCTCCACAAGACCGACCTTGTCATTCACGGCATAAATCTTATCAAGAATACCCTTCAGGGGAGCGGCGCCGTCACTGTTGAGCTTGACGGAATCCAGCCCCTGCTTGTAAAGGTCGGATATTTTCTGCTCCACGCTCCCTCTTTCGGTCTTCATCGTGGTCATATCCTTGAACAGCTCGTTCAGACGCTCTATGTTGGTCTCACTCAGCTGGTCGAAGGACCCGAAACGGGCATACTCCGGCTTCAGGGGGTTTTTCTTCTGCCATCCACCGGTGGCATATTGATAGAAGTCCTCTGCCGGGGAGACAGAGTTGTCAAGATTCGTGAGATCTATAGCCGGTACCCTGGTCTGCCTGGGACCGCAAGCGGCGATTGTCATCGCTGACGCCAAAACCATAATCATTTTTTTCATTATTAGCGGATTATAAGTGGGTATCAATAATCTTATGTCAAGCCGCGAAGTTATCAATTATTTCGCGATATTTGCACCTCAAAACCGAATACATGTCGAGAATAGTCGAATTCGTCAAGGACTGGATGCTCCCGATCGCCATCATCGCGGGAATAACTATCTGCCTGATATTGCGCTATATACCCTCGCTCGCATCTTCGGCCGAGCCGATGTTCTCCAGGTTTGCCAAAGATGTCCAGCCCATCATGGTCGCGATCATGCTGTTCCTCCAATTCAACAAAGTCTCTCCGAAAGACCTGAGGTTCAGGAAGTGGCACGCCATTGTGCTAACCTTCCAGACGGGCGCTTTCCTGGTCCTGTCCCTCGTGGCCATGGCCTTGCCTTCCGGAGAGGCCAGGATCCTGGTCGAGTGCGCGATGCTCTGTTTTGTCTGCCCTACCGCCGCGGCGGCAGGCGTGATTACCGACAAACTTGGCGGAAGTCTGTCAGACACAGTGACTTACGTGGTAATAATCAACATAGTGGCCGCCCTGGTCATACCCCTGATAATACCGATGGTACATCCCGTCGAGGGAGTGTCTTTCATGACCAGGTTCGCGTCGATCTGCGCCAGGATATTCCCCCTGCTCGTGTTTCCCCTGCTCCTCGCCTGGCTGGTGCGCTACACGATGAGGAAACTCCACCAGAAGTTGGTCGGGATCGCCGGATGGGCTTTCTACATCTGGGGATTCACCCTCTGCCTGTCCATCTATCTCGCCACCAGGGCTTTGATAGACAGCGGAATCTCCATTGGGGCGGCCCTGCTGATCTGTGTAGTGTCCCTGGTTTGCGCTTTGATACAATTCTTCGCCGGACGGAGGATAGGCCTTGGAGCCTGCGAGAGTGATGACGAGACCCTCAAACACTCCCACTCGATCACGGCGGGCCAGGCTTTCGGACAAAAGAACAATGGCTTCCTGATCTGGCTCGGCTACACCTGGATGACACCCGTCTCCTCAGTCGCCGGAGGCTTATACAGCATCTGGCAGAATCTTGTCAACTCTTGGGAACTCTACGAGCAGCGTCACCATCCACGCACCGGATCAAACCCTGGCAGGCAGACAGCTACAACGAGGACAGCCGGGCCTGGGCGGAGGCTTTCTCGGTCTCGTCAGGCGTGACCCTGATCAGCATGGGAAGGTACTTCTTCTCCAGTTTGACATTCTTGTCATTACGAGCCAGAAGCACGCAGTTCTTGATGGTGGCGTAGTCGTCTGGATGTTTCTTCAACACCTTGTTGTACATCTTCAGGGCGCTCTTGCTATCCTTCTTGTACACGAGGTAGTAAGATCCGATGTTGGTCATATACTGGCTCGCGGCCGGATAGTAGGTCAACATCCTCTCAGACAACTCCTTGAATGCCTCGTAAGACGCTGGAGTACCTATCTTGTAGAAAGCGAAGCAGCAATCCTGCATCACGGCAGGGAAAAGATCCTTGTCGGACACCAGCCCCGGATACTCCCAGGCGGGGTGTCCATGGCCGTCATAATCGATCAAGGACTTAAGATTCTCCAAAGCCATGTCCGGGCTTTCCTTCTCATAGTCGAGCAAGGCGGAAATCTTGAAGGCCCTCAGATCCAAACGGTTCTGGTTCAACTCAATAGCCTTGTCGATCGCCTGGGTAGCCTTGCCGAAGAGCTCATCATCGAAATGAGACACGAGGAAATAGTTGACATTGTTGCCAAGGGAATCCTTCAGAGTCAGGGAAGGAGCGTCCCCAAGATACCTGTTGCTTTCCATCATCTCAAGGGACTCGGAACGGCTCTTGGAAAAATAATAGGTGAACTTGCCGAGAAGCATGTCCAGATCCTCGGGATAATCCCGCTCCCACTTCTGAAGATGTGTCTCTATACCCACACCAGAGGCTCCAAGTTTTGAGACCAGCAGGTTGTAGCGGTCAAGATAATCCTTCTGGGAGGGTTTCACCTGGGCGGCCAAAGGAAGCGCCACAACTACAGCGGCGATGGCCAGTACTGTTTTCCTCATATTCATAAATCTATTCTAATCCTTCTTTCGAGAGGGTGGAGGTTGTTCCACCTCTTCCCGATGTTCTTGACAAATCCGAGGGGATGCCCCTCAAAGCACACTATCAGATAGCCTTCAGGTTGCCCTTCAACGAATATGCCGTCCCTGTGGAGATACCTCAGGGCGGTGTCCTTGTCCAACTCGACGACGGGGTACTCCCCGACAGGAGGGTTTATGCTGAGCGCCCAGTCCGGAGAGGGGATGAAATCCCTGCCCTTGGAGACTCCCTTCACAAGGCCGCTCCGCAAAGGGCGCAGGATATCCACGCCTTGTCTAGCGGAGCCGGAGGCGGAGGTTTTCTCCAGGACGGCGACAAACTGTCCCTCTCCGGGGACAAAGCCCGGGACAAGCAGTCCTCCAGTCCGGGTTCCGATCACTCCTGGCAGCTTTGAATATTCATAATCAACGACTTCCGCCCCAAGCTCGACTGCGGTCCACTCGACATTGGCGTCATTCTCGGCTTCCTCGAAAGTGCAAGTCGCATAGATCAGCAGACCTCCTTCCCGGAGCGAAGGCCACGCGTCGGCCAGGATTCTCCTCTGCCGGGCGGAACACAGGTCCACCGCCTCCGGAGACCAGTCCTTGACGGCTTTTGGATCCTTCCGGAACATCCCCTCCCCGGAGCAAGGGACATCGGCCACGATCATGTCGAAATAGCCCTCCAAAGCGGCGAATGCCTTGGGATCCCGGGAAGTCACGACAACATTCGGATCTCCCCAAATGGCGACATTATCCGCCAATATGGACGCCCTGTTTCTCATCACCTCGTTCGACACCAGCTGGAACCCATCCCCATAGCGTTCCCGCAGGGACGCGGCGATGTCGGTGGTCTTTCCACCCGGGGCGGCGCAGAGATCCAGCGCGCGTACCGGCCTCCCGAGGCCTTCGAGACGGTCGAGGTGTTCCCTGAGGATATGGCCGACGATCATCGCTGAGGAGTCCTGGACATAGTAGCACCCGGCATGGAACAGAGGGTCCATCACGAACCGCGGCCGCTCCGGGAGCGCCCTCCCATACTCGCTCCACGGCACCTTTTTGCAGGTCTCGCCATCCCAGAAGGGCTTAGGGGACGAGACCACTGCCACCCTCGGCACGTTAAGAGGGGGGACCGGAGCTTCGCATTGCGAAGCGAGCGGTGGGGCCTCGCAGAGCGAGGCGGTCGAGCCCCTATGGCCCTTCTGGGATGGCCGTAACTTACTAGGGTTTAAACGTATAGAGACTGACGGGGGCTGGGAGAAGGCGTCGAAGGCGACACGGGCACGCTCTGGCCCTATAGCCCTCCGAAGGATGTCCATCAAGACCCTATCCTCGATACCCTCCATCGCCCTTAAGCCTGGCCCTGCCTTTTGGCCAGCTCTTCCCGCATCTTCCGCATGGTCTCCTCGTCAAGTCCCTCGGGCATCTTTCCTTCAGAGACAGCAACGAGGCCGTCGACGACCTTGTCAAGAGCCTCTTTGATCTTGCCCGACAGCATCATCTTCATCATGAGGTTGAGGTCGGCGTGGAACTCGACATGGAAGTCTGTGCGCTGGGACCCGTCCGGAACCGCGTCGAAATGGAGAGAGCCCCCGAAACTGAACGGAGCCCCGTTGTCGACGAACTGGATCAGCGAGTACGGGACCCTGTCGCGTACCATGATTCCGATCTTGAAGCCCTGGATGGTGGCCGAGATCGTGTCATAGTCCGCCTCGATGCCCTGCCTCTTATCCTCCGGAAGCATCTGGAGGAAGTTACGCATGTCCACAAACGCCATGTAGAGCTCAAAAGGAGACTTCGAGACCACACCATGCTTGCTTTTTATCTCTGTATTCAAACTATCCTGAATTATTTGCCCCAA
>JAFVED010000103.1 GCA_017478125.1 Bacteroidales bacterium
AGGTTGCAATATGCATATACGGCGACAGCCTTCTCCCCTTTCTGGAGGGCGAAACGCGCCTCGGGGGCATTGCCGGGAAGAAGTTTGTCCATGCGATAGGCACTGCCTGTCCCCTCACGGGAAATCTCCAGGATGAGGAACTGGATGTAATGGACCTCAACCATGGGATGGGCCGCACTTCCGACCTTCACCTTGACGACAGGGCGTCCGCATTCGGAGCAGGTGACGGTTTCTACTACGGGAACATGCTTCTCTGCGGAAGCGTCGGTGACATTGGCCTCAAGCAGCTGCATCGGCTCGCCGCAGCACGAAAGGACACCGCCACCGTCCTGCGCGAGGATAACCACGTTAGAGCAGCGGTTGCACTTATAGATTTTGAGCATATTGAGAATCTTTTATTGTTATATCGTACAAATATAACAATATGCGGAAGAAACTGCAAACGTTTCCAGAAAAAGAATCAGGCGGTAATCTGATTGCCCGTAAAGAGTTCCCAGTATTTCCCTTTCAGCGCGAGCAGTTCCCCGTGCTTGCCCCTCTCGATGATGCGTCCATGGTCCAGGACCATGATGTAATCGGCATTGCGGACAGTCGAAAGCCTGTGGGCTATGACGAATGTCGTACGCCCGGCCATCAGGGAATCCATCCCCTTCTGAATGAGTTTTTCCGTCCTGGTGTCGATGGATGATGTCGCCTCGTGAAGGATGAGGACCGGAGGATCTGCCACGGCCGCCCTGGCAATTGACAGGAGCTGCATCTCTCCCTGCGAAAGGTTGCCGCCTTCACCGCTGATCACAGTGGAGTAACCATGGGGAAGACGACGTATGAACTGGTCGGCACAAGCTAGCTTTGCAGCTGCAATACACTCTTCATCAGTCGCTTCCAGGCGCCCATAACGGATATTCTCCATTACTGTACCGCTGAACAGCCGGGTTTCCTGCAGGACTGTCCCAAGACTCCTGCGCAAGGAGTTCTTCTTGATGTCGGTAATAGGGAATCCATCATATGTGATCACTCCGTCCGAGATTTCATAGAAGCGTCCCATCAGGTTGGTGATGGTAGTCTTGCCGGCCCCGGTCCCTCCGACGAAGGCTATCTTCTGGCCGGGCCACGCAGTGAGGCTGATGTCGTAGAGCACCTGCTTGCCCGGAACATATGAGAAGTCCACATCCTTGAGGCTGATAAGTCCTTCAAGTGGCTTCAGTTCCCCTTCCGCGGTCTTCCACGCCCAGTTGTCCCTTCCCGTTTTCTCAAGGGTAACAGTCCCTTCGTCTGTCTCCGGTTTTTCATCAAGCAAGGCATATACCCTGTCGGTTCCGGCCGAAGCCATCACAAGGCTGTTGATTTCACTGGATATCTGGGAAACGGGACGGGTGAAATTCTTGTGAAGGGTAAGGAATGAGACCAGGGTACCGAGGGTAAGCACAGAGCCGTTCAGGCCGCAGAAATACCAGCCCCCATAACCTCCGATCGCGATGATGGCTCCGATAATGGCCAGGAGCACGTACCCGAAATTACCGATGTTGCTGTTGATCGGCATTACGATGTTGGCGATCTTGTTGGCATTGTAAACGCTGGAGCGCAGCTCCTCGTTCAGGACGGAGAACTCTTCCGCGGCCTCATCCTCATGGCAATATGCCTTGACCACTTTCTGGCCGGAGACCATCTCCTCAATGAAGCCGTTCACCTTTCCGAGGTTCTGCTGCCTGGCTGTGAAATACTTCTTCGACAATCCGCCCAGTTTCAGCGTGACACCATACATGACCAGCGCCATCAGGATTGACACAACCGTGAGCGGGATGCTCAGGACAATCATGGAAACAAAGGTGGAAACTATGGTCACCACGGA
>JAFVED010000104.1 GCA_017478125.1 Bacteroidales bacterium
CTCTTCCAGGGCAATGTCTCGAGGACATCCGGGAGGTTAGGACGCACTACATGGCGATCAACCAGACCAGGAAGTTTTTTGAGAATAATTGCCCTTGGATCAAGATGGTAGAGTCCGAGGACACGGCCAAGAGCGCTATTGAGATCGCGGAAGGCGGTCTTAAGGGGATCGGGGCGGTCGCGTCGGAACTGGCTGCCCAGGAGAACGGGCTTGAGATCCTCGCGAAGGGAATTGAGACCTACAAGCAGAATTTCACCCGGTTCCTGATCCTGGATGACTCCATCGTGATTCCCCGGAAAAAGATAGACAAGGCTTCCCTTTGTTTTACCCTTCCCCACAAGCCCGGCTCGCTGGCCCAGGTGCTGACCGTCCTGTCATTCTATGACATGAATCTCACCAGGATACAGTCCCTTCCCATCCCCGGGAAAGAATGGCAGTACTTCTTCTATGCGGACATCAAGTTTTCCACGTATGATCGTTATCGGCAGGCTTTGAAGGCGGTGAGGCCTTTGATCGCTGACCTTTACATACTTGGGGAGTATAGATCTTTCGTCGCTGACGCTCCTCAAGATGACAAATAAAGCCCAAATGACGAGTGATGTCATTCTGAACGAAGTGAAGAATCTAAATAATTGAATGAATTTAACAAATATTAATAATGATCATCCAACCAGCAGAAAGGACCAGAGGTGTCCAGGAGTTTTATTTCTCCCGCAAACAAAAAGACCTTGACGCGGTCTCCAAGGAGAGAGCCGCCAAAGGATTAGGCCCACTTATTAATCTTGGAATAGGGGCTCCTGATGGCATGCCGCCCCAAGCTGCCATTGATGCCCTTGTCAAGACGGCAGAGGCTCCTGGTAATCATAAATATCAGAATTACAAGGGTTTGCCGGAGCTTCGCCAAGCTTTCGCCGATTGGTATAAGCGCTACTATGGCGTCACTCTTAACCCTAACGGAGGCATCCAGCCCCTCGTCGGGTCGAAGGAGGGAATCCTCTTGATTTCCCTGGCTTTCGTCAATCCTGGAGACAAGGTCCTTGTTCCGGACCCCGGTTACCCGACCTATTCTTCCTCCGCCCAGCTTGCCGGTGCCCAGATAGTTACCTACAACTTGAAGGAAGAGAAAGGCTGGTTCCCTGATTTCGACGAGCTTGAGAGCATGGATCTCACCGACGTCAAACTGATGTGGGTCAATTATCCGAATATGCCCACAGGCGCTTCCGCCTCGCCGGAGCTGTACCAGCGTTTCGTGGACTTTGCCCGTAAGCATAATATCCTGATTGTCAATGATAATCCATATTCATTCATATTGACGAAGAAGCCCCTTTCGATCCTTGCCGCCGAGGGTGCGTGGGACTGCTGCCTGGAGCTCAACTCCTTGAGCAAAGCCCATAACATGAGCGGATGGCGAATCGGTATGGTGGCTGGCGACCCGCAGATGGTGAATGAGATCCTCAAGGTGAAGAGCCAAATGGATTCCGGAATGTTCAAGGCAATGCAGATCGCCGCCATCGGCGCGCTTGCGGAGGGCCCGGATTGGTTCGAGAGGCTTA
>JAFVED010000105.1 GCA_017478125.1 Bacteroidales bacterium
GGGAGCATTCTTGAGGGCACCCTCGGCGGCGTTTCCAGCAATCGTGGTGCCGAACGCGCTGCCGACACCTGCCAGGCTGAGCATAAGCCCTAATCCAAGATAACCTAGAATTTCATTCATGATTTTATTGGTTTTGTTTGTTTGTTATTGGTCTGTAAATCCTGCCTTTCCCCTCATAGCCGCTGTTCTTGAAGAACTCCAGGAAATTGAGTCGCAGCGGGTGGACGAAGGCGCCCAGGCAGCACATGGCAAGGTTGAGGGCGTGTCCGACGAGGAATATTACGGCGAAGGCGATCCAACCCGGACCGAAGCTCCCGTCACCGACCGTCATGGCGGCGATGTCATTGAACGCTTTTCCAAGCATTCCGCCCGCGAGACCGAGGGCGTAGAGTCTCAAGTAACTGAGAACATCTCCGAGCAAGCCGGTGGCCGTGTTGTAGGTCTCCCACAGGCCTGGACCGATGTTTTTCAGCGGATTGCGATGCACATCGCTAAGAAGGAATATTCCTATGGCGGACAGGATTCCTATTCCTATTATTATCCATTTGGTGACGGTGGAACTGAGCGCCCCGGTGAGAGAAATACCGCCGACAGCGACTCCACCGACAATCAGCAATGTCCATCCCCAAGTCCCTAGGGAGTTCAGGAAGCCGTTTTTCTTGGTGGAATAGATGGCTTTCAGGATGAATGCCAGGGATAGGTGGACAATTCCGATAATGATTGAGATGACCATGTTGGCGTCGAAACCGGCGATGTTGCCGGTGACCATGCACTTCTTCAGCCAATCCGGAACCCATGCGGCGGCGGAGATGTCGTAGCCGAAGAAGGTGTGCATCACGATTCCGATCAGGAAAGTGCCGACTCCTAAAGTGCTGACAAGAGGAGCGATGTCCTTCATCCCTTCGGAACGTCTCAGAAAGAGGCCGATCACGATGAGAGCCAGTCCGTAGCCTGTGTCTCCCATGCACATCGCGAAGAACAGCAGGAAGAAGATTGACAGGTACGGGGTCGGGTCAAACTCGTTGTACTCCGGCCGTCCATACATGTCCGTCAAGACAGAGAACATCCTGGTGAAACGGTTGCCTTTCAATTTGATAGGTGGATTGTCCTCCTTCACGGCTTCGGATTTGACGAAATAGACGCCATCCATATCTTCAAAAGCCTTTGTGAGCCGCTTCTCATCTTCTGCCGGGGCGAAACCCTCAAAAGTCGTCAGGTAGCCTTCGGCCGCTTTCCCGGCGCCGGCGTCCGCGAGGTGACGCTGCAGTTTGGCCATGGCCTCGTTCTCCCTCTCCCGTAAAACGGGAATGTAGTCTTTCAGGGAATACATCAGGCCCTTGCAGGCTATCAATTCTCCTTCTTTGTCCTCGAGGGTGTTCTGGGCCGCTGTGAAATCGTCTTCAGGAACAGGAAGCTCCTCGACAGGAAATGAATATGAAGGGTCGTCCGAGACGGTTACGAACCAGACATGTTTCCCGTCATCGGCGATTTCTGTCAAGGCGTATTCGTTCGCCCAGGAAGGATCGTAGGACTTTTTGGGAAGACGATAGAAACGGATCTTAAGTCCTTTTTCCTCAAGATCTTCCAGCGCTTTTTTGTCGAAAGCGCCCCATACCCTGCGGTCTTCCAGGACCTTTTGGGCGGCGGCTATCTCATCCTTGAGCCTTTTCTCTTTCGGGTAGATTTCCTGAAAGAGAGCCAGAGGGTCGTCGATGACTCCGTCGTCGGAGGTCGAGAATTTGGTATGGTCGGAATCGTTCTCAGGTTTAAGGGTTGTCAGGTAGGCGACCGCTTTGTGGCAGGCTTCAGTCTCCGCTGAAAGAGCGGAGGATATTCCATCCACCGGTTTCTCGGAGCGGGAGATGTCCACGACCCCAAGTTCCTCAAGGTTTTTAAGGAAAGCGGGTGCGTCGCCACTGAGCAGGACGAAGGAATATTTGGTCATTTTCTCAATCATGGCTCTCTTCCTCCATTTCTTCTTCGGCGGCATGCCGCTCCTTGACAATCTTGGACGACGCTTTGCTGAGGTTCTCTTCGTCCTCCATGTACCTCTTTATCTTACGGATAGCCTCCTGATAGCCCGGGATCTGGACCTTCTCGTAGAGGTTGACCTTCTGGGTCGTCTTTTTCCTCTGGTAGTCGAGAATCCTTTTTTTCTCAAGATAGACCTCGGACTCGATCCCGAGACGGGCCAGTTCCTTGAGAATGGCCACACCGTCCATGTACCAGGCGGGCTTGACGAAGGTGTTGAAGGGTTTGATGACAAACTCGATCTCACCAAGTTCCGGACATTTCACTCCGGCCACCTTGACGGTTTTGAGGCCGACATCCTTGATGGAGACCATGTCGTGCTCGAATTCGTTCCAAAGCGGAGCGAGATAGTCGTACCTCTTCTCAGCCTCATCAAGCTCCTCGATCAGCCTGTCGCTCTTTTCCTTCGCCTTACGCACCTCAAGCCTAAGGGCGCTCTCCTTGTTCTACAGGGTAGGGAGGGCGTTCTGGCGCATCTTGAGCTGCTTTTGCAGGTTGTTCAGCGCTGTCTTGTTGTATTGAAACTTGATAGCCATCTTTCTTTAACGGCCTTTCCAGTATTTGTCGATAAGGGATTGTTTGACTCCGGTCTCAGCCTTGCTGAAGTACTTGCCGAAGAGTTCCCATGCGGTGTCCAGCATCTCTGTTATGGAGATGTTGACATCGATGGATAGCAGTCTGGTCGCATATTCTTTCGCATATTCGAGACAACGCTTGTCGTAGTCGGAGAGATCGAAGCCGTTCTCCAGTTTGGTCTTAGCGTTCTGGGCGTCGGCGTAAAGGCGCACTCCGGCGTTCATGACCTGGCTGTGATCCTCGCGGGTCTTGATGTTCTGGACCCTTTGCTTCAGTCTGGAGAGAGAGCGGAACGGGTCTATGATAACCTTCCCTGAATCTGAATCAGCGCGGAGAAACAGCTGGCCTTCAGTGATGTAGCCAGTGTTGTCCGGAATCGCGTGAGTGATGTCGCCATCGTTCAAGGTCGTGACCGCGATAATCGTGATGGACCCGTCGGTAGGCAGCTGGACAGCCTTCTCGTAGATTTTCGCCAGATCCGAATACAGGGAGCCGGGCATGGAGTCTTTTGAAGGGATCTGGTCCATTCGATTGGACACGATGGAAAGCGCATCCGCGTAAAGGGTCATGTCGGTCAGCAGGACGAGGACTTTCTCGTTTTTATCGACGGCGAAATATTCAGCGGCGGTAAGGGCCATGTCAGGCACCAGGAGCCTTTCCACGGGCGGATCCTCGGTGGTGTTGACAAAGCAGATGATCCTGTCAAGCGCTCCAGCGTCCTCGAAGGCGTGGCGGAAGAACAGGTAGTCGTCGTTGGAGAGTCCCATTCCTCCGAGGATGATCTTATCGACATCGGCTCTCAAGGCCACATCGGCCATGACCTGGTTGTAGGGCTGGTCGGGATCGGCGAAGAAGGGGATTTTCTGTCCGGAGACTATCGTGTTGTTGAGGTCTATCCCGGCGATTCCGGTGGGGATCAGCTCAGATGGTTGGCGCCTCTTGTACGGATTGAC
>JAFVED010000106.1 GCA_017478125.1 Bacteroidales bacterium
ATGTCCTGCTCGGGCTTGTCATAGTAGAACGGCTGCATCATTGAGAACCAGCTGTTTATCTGGACCCAAGGGAGGAAGAGACCGAAGTGGAGGGAGGGCATCTCAAGGTCCCTAGGGACGCTCATCACATCGCATGAAGTGTTGAGGAAGCCGCTCATTCCGAGGTTCAACTGGTCGTAGAGAGCTGTCTTTCCACCTCCGTTGTCGCCGGAAGTCGAGGCGGTCCAATGCTGGGTTCCTGACCAGCCGCCGCAGTAGTGGTGCCAGGTACGCTTGCCGTTGTAGTTCCTGCCAAGCTCTGCCATCTGCTTGGGCAGCAGGACTTGGTTGAGATTATGCATCACATCGTCCGACTTGCCGTTGTAATACTGCCAGTCGGGATGGTTGTCGATGGTACGGGCCGGGTCGAGCTTGAAGCCCTGGACACCCTGGTCCATGAAGTTCTTCAGGTGGTCCATCCAGTGCTCCTGCCCGGAGGTGTCACGTCCCTCGCGGAGCGCGATCAGGTCTTCCTCGACGAGACTGAGGTCATATTCCTCGCAGAGCCAGAGACCGAGGTGGAAGCCCATGGAGCGGAGTTTGCCGATGAAAAGCCTGTGGTGCAGCTGCTTAGGGTACTGGTCCTGTACCCAATACGGCTCGGGGGAGAAGCGGTCGTAGTTCCAGCGCTTCTTGGTCGTGAAGTCGTAGCGCTTGGCCATCCATTGGGGCTCGAGCCAGAACACGTCGCAAGGGACGTCAATCTGGCGGAACATCGCCGCGTCGTGGAGAATGTCGAACTGCTCTTCCCTCATGTTGGGTCCGAAGCAGAGACCGTAGGCCCACTTGGGCAGCACGTAGGTGCGGCCGGTCACGGTGGTGTACGCGTTGAGGACCGCAGGCATGTCATCGCCCGCCATCAGGTAAAAGTCGGCCTCGTCGTAAGTGTTGACAATATTGAAAAGATCTTTCTGGACGCTTCCCACGTCGAAGAAGCTCTTGCGGGTGGTGTTGTCGTAGATTCCCCAGCCGCGGGAGCTCATCATGAATGGCATCGGGATCTCGGTGTGCTGGTAGGTTGTCCACATGCGGAGAAGCTCGCCCCTGTGCTGGATGTGGTCGCGGCTAGTGCTGCCGCCGCCGTAGAAGCGCTCGCCGTCTTCCATTTTGATGGATATCGTGCTGACCTTCATCGTACCGGGAATTTCCCTCTTGTCAACATTGGCCAGCTTTCCCTCGTCATCACCGATGATGCCTCCGTCGTTCTTGACGACATTGAGGTCCTCCCACTTTTTGTTGATGGTCTCTTTGAGGTCGCCGCAGAATATGTTACCGTCTTCAAGGAGCCTTATCTCCCTTATAACAAATCCGCCTTTCGCGTCCTTGAGGCTGATGGCTCCGGTCTTCTTATTGACTGACAATGAATATTTTCCGGTCGAGACTGTCCATACGCCGCCTTTGGTGGTTTCGGTGGTCTTGACGGGGGCCCAGTCGGTCTTGAGGCAGCCGTAGCGCTCCAGGAGCGACTCCTCGAATTCCTTCCTGGGGCTGATCCGGACCCGGAATATTCCCTCATCGCACACGTCCACAAGCACGTTGTGTCCGTCAGCCAAAGTCATCTTGGCAGATGTCATCCTGAACGTAGTGAAGGATCTGCTCTCCGGCGCATCCGTTGTTGCCGGATCGGCCTCCGGGCTAAGGCCGTACTCAGCCGCAGCGAGCGAAGCGAAGCGAGAATGGACGCGGCCGGGCCCGGACGGCTGTCCGGCTGAAAACGCCGGTTCGGCAGCCGCTCCGGCGGAAGTCGGCCAACCGGCGTAACTGACAAGAGATGTGGCCAGAAAGGCCAATGCGGTTAAGAGTCTTTTCATTATGCTATGATATTTCTTTATCGGACATTACGTTTGACGACCTGTTTCTTGGTCTTGGAGCCAGGCTCGTCGGTCTTGAGGTTCTTTATCACAAGCCCCTCCACATCGTCGGCCACGATCGCCGGGCGGTAGTCTTTGGCCCCTGCCACGAGACGGACATTGTCAAGGGTTATTCCCTTGGCGTGGCGGATGAACAATCCCCAGGAGGGAAGTTCCTTGAACTGAGAGAATTCCGGATAGACGTCCTTCATCTCCGGGATGCTGTCAAGTTCCTCGTCAGAGGTGCCTCGGTAAGCGTAGAGTTTGTTTCCTCCACCAGGGTAGATAATCTCAATATTCTTCAAGGTTATGTTCTCGATCGGCAATTCGGGAATACCGACAATTCCTGAGGGTGAGATGTTCCTGGGGAGATCCTCGATCGGGCCCTCGTAGCTGTAACCCGCATCGGCTTTGGTAGCAGGCACCTCCACCTTGATGTTGGAGAGGGTGATATTCCTGAGGTAGCCCATCTTCCCGTTGTTCCAGCGGATACCGGTCCTGAGGTAGATCGCATTGCTTGTGTTGACCGCCTCAAGACTGTCAACCAGGATATTCTCAATCTCGCCTCCGTCCACAGATTGGATGGTGATGGCTGAGCGGTGGGTGTCAAACACCTTGTTGTTTATGATCCGGATATTCTTGAAACCTCCCTTTGAGACGGTTCCGAATTTGAAGGCGCTGGCGCTCGAGCGGGCTACGCAGTTCCTGACCTCTATGTCCTCGCAAAGATGCTCGGCGGAGTGGGACTTGAAGCAAATAGCGTCGTCGGAAGCGTCTATGAATGAGTCTTTTACAATGACGTGACGGCAATCCACGATGTCCAGTCCGTCGTTATTCCAGTAGTTCTTGCTGTCCAGAAGGATCCCGCTGATCAAAAGGTTCTCGCACTGGTCGGTCAC
>JAFVED010000107.1 GCA_017478125.1 Bacteroidales bacterium
ATTAAAATCCAGTGAGCCGACATGAGCGTCATAGCCGTTTTCAACTCTTGTTTTGAAAGAATCAGATATTGGGTGATCCTTTGAAAGCCAAAGTGAGTTGGCTATATATAAATCTGTTGAGGTATCAACTTTTTTCAGGCCGTTAACCAAATGATTGTAAGCGTCATTTATTTCTTCAGTCGAATACCCGTCATAACCGGTCACAGAAACGATTTGATCAAAGGTCTCGCCGGCAGCTCCGTTTGCCAACATACAATTAGCGATCTGAGCGCTAAACGGAGACAGAAAGACGTTTCCGTACCCTTTGTCCTTAACTACTATCCGAAACAAATCGAAAGCATACGCCTTACCGGATTCCATTATGTCAGCCTGAGACCTCGTCAAGAAAATGTCATTTCTCTTAGGTATTATATTAGAGTCCTCTTTCTCACAGGACGCAAAGACGGCGACAAAGATAATCGCCAATAAACCATATTTTCTCATAACACCATGAAAATTAGTTTATTTCTAATAAGAAGCTGTTTTGGTTATCATGCCATCCCCAGTTCATTGGATCTACAATCTAAATCCATTTTTTTCATAATCTTGCATGAACCAGCCTATTATATTCTGCTGTGAAGGCTAATACCCGTTCAAGTCCAAATAACTTGGCCAACACACACAGCCAATGTGTGATGTACATTCTTGACAATCAGGATGTGATAAAAAAATCTGCCAGGTTGAAGTACCCGCCAGGTCAATTACCGAGTTGATTCTGGAATAAGAATCCCGGTCTCACTCATCCAGGCTTTGTACTTGGCAAAGTCAAACGGAGCGGAACCATAGAGGTAGTGGTTCTTGTACTTCTGCCCTCCGGTCTCATATTCGATAAGAAGGACTCCCTGGCCTTCAGGGATTGGAAGGCCAGCGACGAGAGACCTGTCATTGGCCCCGACAGCGAACTTGCCTTTGAACACGACCTTGCCGCTCCCGACATCCGTCACCCTGACTTTTCCTTCGGCCGGTTCACGGGAGTCGTTGACGGCCTTCAGAGGCAAGATCCCGTCTTCCGGGTCGTTGATAAGTACACAGACCGTTCTTTGAGCGTTCCAAAGATAATCGTAAGCCAGTTTCTTGGAGTTGTAGTAGTCCACAATGGCGTCCGAGACTATCGGCCAGCCGTCGCGCACGTTCCACCAGATCATACCGGTGCGGTCGAACTTCGCGCCCCTGAACTTTTCCACGAAATATTTCATCGCCTCGGCCTGGGTACTCTGTGAAGCCGCCACGAAGTCGTCCAAAGTCTTGGGCCGGAAGCCGAACAATAAGTTTATCTGCTTGGTCATCAAGTCATTCCTGCCGACAAACTCGACAAAGAACGGAAGCGGTCTCACTGACTTCGTCATCCACTCCTCGTTCCACTCGCCGTCTTCGGTCCAAGGATAGCGGCAGTCCTTTGTGAACATCTTTTCTATGGACTCCTTGTTGGGGGCTCCGTGATAACCTATCTCACTCACAAAGATCGCCTTCGCGTCTTTGTAGAAAGGATCCTTATAGTAGCCGCGCGGCCCCCAGAGGTGATCCTGGGGAAGATCGGAACGCTGGCAGCCGTTCTTGAAAGCCTCCTCACTGAAATACGGGGAACTCGGGAGATAAGGCCTTGTAGGGTCGAACTCGTACAGCACCTCTGGGATCATCTTCCGGCTGATCACATCCTTGTTCGGATCGATATGGAAGGTCGGCAAAGTCCAGAGAAGCGAGTTGTCATTCTCGTTGTTGCCCGACCATATCGCCAAAGAAGGATGACTCCTGAACTTCAGGACCACCTGCTTGATCTCCTCCCGGACTTTGGACACAAAGGCCTCGTCTTGAGGATATATGATCCCTGCCATCGAGAAATCCTGCCACACCATGATCCCCTCACGGTCGCAACGGTCGTAGAAGGGAGTGTCCTCGTAGACGTTACCTCCCCAGCAACGGATCATGTTGCAATTGAGGTCCGAGACCATATCAAGAGTGGTGTCCACCCATCTGGAGTCCCTGCTGTGGAAACCGTCGAGCGGCACCCAGTTTGTTCCTCGGACATATATCCTCTCACCATTGACATAGAAGCAGAACTCACCCTTCCCGTTCTCGTCGATCATCTCGCTGCGGTCAAGCCTGACAGTCCTGAAACCAACCTTGCGGGCGTCGGTGGCGAGAATATTCCCGTCCCCATCAATCAAGCTGACAATGCCGTCGTACAAGGCCGGTTCCCCATAACCCTTGGGCCACCAGAGATCAGCCCCTTCCAGTTTGAACTCCGTCCTCCAGGCATAAGTGGGGAGTATCCTCTCATCTTCATAAGCGACCTTTCCGTCTCTCAACAACTTCACGTTGAGCCTGACCTTGTCAATCATTGAGGCCGGGTATTTGACCTGGACATCAACAAAGGCTGAGACCTCCCTTGCCGCAGGGTCGGTGTCCACGGTTACCCAATGCACATCATTGATATTCACCGGGTTCTGGACTATAAGGGACACATCCCTCCACAGGCCGGCGCTCACAAGCCTGGGCATGATGTCCCAGCCGTAGCAATGTCTCGGCTTGCGGATCCAGACAGACTCCGTGTAATGCCTGAAACTGTAGGTCCCCACAAGATGGTTCTGGGCCTCGAGGACAGCTGAGCGAAGAATGACCTGAAGGAGGTTCTCGCCACGCTTGACATTGCCTGTGACATCAAACTTGTGGGCTATCATCGCGTCATCCGAGGATCCGACTTTCTGTCCGTTGAGCCAGATGTCAGCCAGACAGTCTATTCCTTCAAAGTCAAGAATAAGTCTTTGTCCTTTAGATATTTCCGGAGCGACAAATCTCTTGCTGTACATCCATTGGCAAAACTCGTAGGGCCTGAGGTCATAGATGTTGTTGCCGATCTCGGGATCTTTGATCATCCCCGCGGAGAGCAGATCCAGCTCAACGTTGCCCGGAACGGTAGCCGAGAGCTTTGTCGTCTCCAGGGCCGTCACCTCAGAAGGGTCTGTGACAGCCTCCCCTTCCTGGGTCCAGAACTCGAGGTTCCATTTGCCGTTAAGGGATGTCTTTTCTTGGGCTAAGACGTTCTGGCAGACAGCCAGGAGCAAAGCCATGGTTGGGATAATAAAAGATCTTCTCATGGTTATTGGTTTGTGTATTCTTTGTTCAGTTCCTCGAGAATGGTCTTCGCGAGAGACGGCGAAACCATCGTTGACAGGTCCTCAAGAGAGGCGGCGGCGATGCGGGCCACAGACCCGTAACGCATGAGCAGACGGCTCTCGGTCTGCTCCCCGACACCCTTAATCCCTCTAAGAGCGCTTTGGAGCTGACCTTTGCTGCGGAGAGAACGGTGGAAGGTGATTCCAAAACGGTGAGCCTCGTCCCTGATATGCATCAACACTTTGAGAGCGTGTGAGTTACGATCGAGGAACAAAGGATAAGGGTCATTGATGCGGATCACCAGCTCCATTCTTTTGGCCAAGCCGACAACCATGAGTTTGTCCAGCAATCCGAGCTCGGCGAGAGCCTGCCTGGCAAACTCCAGCTGCCCCTCTCCTCCATCTATAACCACAAGTTGCGGGAGATCGTCAGGAGCCTCGGCCAACATCCTTGAATACCTCCTGTTGACGACCTCTTTCATGGAGGCGAAATCATTGGCTCCGATGACGGTCTTGATCTTGAACTTCCGGTAGTCTTTCTTTGAGGGCACCCCGTCGCGGAACACCACGCAAGAGGCCACGGGATTGGTACCTTGGATGTTGGAGTTGTCGAAACACTCGATGTGCTTGGGCAGCTCGCTCATTCCAAGAGCCTTCTGGAGATCCTCCATCACCATGCGCCTGTACTCGTCCGGATCGGTCCTCTCTTTCTGCTTGAGGGAATTGAAATGATACTCGCGGGCGTTTTTGGCGCTTAGCTCAAGAAGAGACATCTTGTCTCCCTTTACAGGGATCCTGAACTCCACGCCATCAATCTCCACATCCGGGAGGAAAGGGACTATGACCTCTTTCGCCAAAACGCCGAACTTTGACTCGATCTCAGCGATGAACGCGCTCAGTACCGATGACTGCTCCTCCTCGATATTCATCTTGAAACCGAGGTTCAAAGACTGGATGACGGCACCTCCGCGAACTCTCAGGAAATTGCCGAAGGCCTCGCTTCCGTCGAAAACGAGGGAGAACACGTCGCAAGAAGCATCTGAGGCAGAGGAGATTATGGACTTTGAATAGTGTTTCCTGAGAGCATCTGTCCGGTTCTTGTAGACCTGGGCGTCCTCGAAACGCAACTCAGATGCGGCCTCCTTCATGGCCCCCTCATATTCCCGGATGATATCATTCACTCCTCCTTTCAGAAGACGGGTTATCTCGCCTATCCAAGAGGAGTATTCCTCGCCGCTGACAGCTCCGACACAACATCCCTTGCACCGCCCGATGTGCATCTCCAGGCAAGGCCTGAACTTTCCCCGCAAGACCGCCTCCCCTGTGATCTTCAGTTTGCAGGATCTTAACGGGTAGTTCTTCCTGAAAAACTCGAGAAGATAGTTGGCGTGGGTCACAGAACTGTAAGGACCGTAGTATGTGCCGGTTTTCCTGTCCACCCTCCTGGTCAAGAACACTCTGGGAAACTCCTCATTAGTCACGACTATCCAAGGATAAGTCTTGGAGTCTTTCAGGAGAATGTTATAGTGGGGCTTGTATTGTTTGATCAGATTGTTCTCCAGCAAAAGGGCGTCCGCCTCGGAGTCGACAACCGAGAATTGGGCGTCCGCTATCTTGGAGACCAGCATCCTGGTCTTGATGTTGAGCCTCTCAGGCGGGACAAAGTATTGGGTCACCCTCTTGTGGAGATCCTTAGCCTTCCCCACATAAATCACCTTCCCCGAGGAATCGTAATAGCGATATACCCCCGGGGAATGTGGAAACAGGGAGATTTTCTCCCTGACAGTGAGACTCTTACCGTCCAAGACTACTTGACGGGTTTGACATACTTGGCCACCTCGGCCTCGATGTCATCGCCGCGTAGATCCCTCTTGACAATGGTACCGTCAGGACCAAAGAGAATGATATGGGGGATCCCGTCTATTCCGTACACGTTGGTCGGGACACGCTGCGCGTCGATGATCTGGTTCCAGACAATGCCTTGCTTCTTGGCGGACTCGATAGAATCCTCTTTCTTGTCCCAGACAGCGACACTCAGGACATCGAACTCGCTTCCGGCGTATTTCTGGTAGACGTTCTTGATGTTAGGCATCTCAGCCTTGCACGGTCCGCACCAGGAGGCCCAGAAGTCGACAAGGATATACTTGCCTTTACCGACATAATCAGACAGTTTCTGGTTCTTCACAGAGAAATCCGTGAACATCTGACCTTCGGCGGTCTTCTTCCTGGCCGAGACAGACTTGCTGATCGTCGAGATGGAAGGAACCTTTGCCAGGACGGTGTCGATCGTGGTGAGGACAGAATCCATCTGATTGTTGGTGAGCAGGTAACGGAGGTTCTCGATAGCGCTCACGGCGATCAGGTTGTCACTGTTGGCATCCACCGTCGCGAGACAAAGCTTCTTCACGTCGTTCTGAAAACTGTCGTAAAGCTTGTCCTCGGTCGCCTCATCAGCGGCCGACTCAATCTGGGGCTGGTATAGCGCCTGAATATCCTGCATGGCCTTGTTGAAAGCGTCGTACTTGGCCTGCACAGAGATCTTAGGATACTTCGACACCACATTCAGAGTCTTGTCCTCGTTGAAGGACAAGGTCAACGGAGTCCCGTCGGAGATGAAACTGGCGGAGATATTCCCGGCCTTCAATCTCGCGAGCCCCTCAACATACTTGGGAACCTCGCCTTTGAAATGTCCGTTTTGGACCGGATAATTCTTATTGAAATTCAAAGCCTTGATGCTGATGTTGACCATCTCAGGAGCATCAGCGCCCAGATTTCCGGTCACAACAGTCTTATCAGAGACTTTAGGGCCGCAACCAACAATCATAAACGATAAGGCGGCCGCGAGAAAAATCGATCTTGTCTTCATTTTTCGTTTTATATGTTTCACTTCTTGTCACCAAGGTCGAGGATCCTCACATTGCGGATCTTCAGCCCTTCCCCATGGCCACAGAATGAAATGTATCCCTTCTTGTTGAACATGCCGGGATGGTTCTTGTGATCCACGGTGTAGGGATTCGTGCCGCTGCCGTCGGGAGCCACATTGTGACCCTTGCAGGCGGTACGGATATTCCCGTCCACAATAACCTCCCCGTTGACAGTGACTTTGATCCGGTCTCCCTCGACCCTGATCTCCTCAGTGCTCCACTGTCCGAGAGGTTTATGTTTGATCCTCTTGGCCGGAATTACTCCATAAACCGAGCCATGAACTTGGTATTCGCGCAAATTAGCGTACATCGGAGCGTCATGGTCAAGAATCTGGACCTCGCACATGGCGTCATAAGCGGCGTCAACTCCCATGGGAGTACGGACTCCTACACCATTGTTGACCCCCTCGCGGAGGAAACAGAACTCGAAACGATATACGAAGTTGCGGTACTCTTTCTTGGTGTAGAGATTGCCAGTGCTACCGTAGTTAGCTGACACATAGATGGTTCCATTCATAGGAATATAACCTTCCAGGTCGCCCTGCCACTTGTCGAGATCGGTTCCGTCAAAGAGCATCTCAAAGCCCTGCTTCTTCTCTTCAGCGGTCAGCTGGGAGACCACGAAAGGCTCGGCCTTGGAGAGCATCTGGTTGATCTCGTCGACAGCGTAGCCGTCATCAGCTCCGCCGGCAGCCTTGAAAACGGAGACGGCCTTGTCGAGGTTGGTCTTCAAGATGTTGTAGTCGATCTCATCCTTTGTCTTGGAGGCTATGTTCTTGACAGCGTTGGCGGCCGCATAGGCGGTACCCTTGTCGTCAATATACTTGCCGGCAAGCAGGAAGGCCTTCATCGTGGGCACATTGGCCAGAGTCTTGAGAGCGTCATTCTTGAGGTCATCTGTGTTGGCGAGGGAAAGTACCTCTCCGATGTACCCGCGCTTCTTCTCGAGGTCAGTCTCATGGCCGCTGACGAGGGACAGGAAACGAGGCAGGACCTTGGTGATGTTGGCGGGATTGGCCTTGGCGGCCCTGAGGAGAATGGGGGCGGCTTTGTAATTGTCGATCCCAGTGAGGCAATCAAGAGCCGCGGAGCTGCCGCTGTCGTAAGCGTTCTCGAGATCAGAGACAGCCTCGTCAGTGCCCGTGGAAGCGATGACAGGATAGAAGTTGACAACATTCTTAGCGGCCGAGGCGAGGGCGCTGACCTTTTCATACCTTTCGGCCGGCGCGAGAGTGTGGACGGCGGCCTTGAGCGCCTCCTGGTATGCGCTGATCTCCCCGGCACCCTTTGCGGCGTCAAGGAGACCGCCGACTTTGGCGATGTCGTTCACTCCGGTGAAATTCGAAAGAGCGTTCTCAGCCAACCTGGAGAGTTCCTTGTCCTGGGAACCGATCATCGAGTAAACCATCGGGGCGATATTCTTCATCTTCCTCGCGGAAGCGAGACTGATCAGATCCTTGATGGCGTTCTTGTCGGAGCCATCGGAGAGCTTTCCGGCAAGGGCGGCCGCGACATCGTCCTTTATGTCACCCTTGAATGACTTGAGGGCTGTCAGGGCATCCTGACCGAGATCGCCGCCAAGCTGGCCGATAAGAGCCTGGGCCGCGGCTGAGCCTCCGATCTTGCCGGCGGCCGAGATCGCCGCCTTGGCGACATCGCCTCCCTCGGAAACAGAGGAGTTCACGATATTTGCGACAGAGGATATCTTATTGTTGCCGAACCAGTTGAGCACATCAACCTTGGCCTCTGGGCTGAGCTTCTTGAACTTCCCGGAGAGGACAGGAACGAGAGCCGGGGCTCCAAGGATCCCGGTGGCGTTGCCAAGCACGGAATTCCTGAATATCTTGTCATCGCTCTTGAGGGCCGAGGAGACAGTCTTCAGCGCCTTCGACGGCTCAGCGTTCATAAGAGACCAGGCGGCCAGGCACTTCTCATGAGTCGCTCCGGACTTGAGGAGAGCCTTGGCTTCCTTCACAGGCATCAGTTCCTCCGCCTCGGGAGCCACATAGTCTCCGAGCATCCTCTGTAGGGAGGTCAGAAGACCCTTGTTATAGGTGTCTGAACAAGCGGCGGCAGCGTCCTGGAGACCTTTGAGCACATCCGCCTTTTTAGCGGTGTGGGCGGGGTCGTTGACGTAGGACACAAGTCCCTGAAGGGCATATTCATATATGGCGTTCTTCACTCCCTGGCCGGCGGGTTTCATAAGTTTCGCGACCTCGACAACGGACTGGGGAGCCGCGGCGGCGAGATCTCCCATCTGGGAGGTGAAATCAGCGCTGTTCTGGGCAGGCATGGCGGCCAGAACGTCAGCCACGATGGTCTGCACTGTCCTTTGCCTCGCATCCTGGGCGTAAACTGAAACCGCGAGGGCGAGAAGAATCAGTATCGAATATATCTTTTTCATGTCTTATCCGGTTTTAAATTGACCAAGGGCCGCGCATAGGCTGGTTGATCAGCAGATTGGCGGCATCGTCGTTAATGAACATCTGCTTGTCAGGATCGAAATGGAGCGTCCTTCCGAGACGCAGGGCGCAGGAACCGAGATTGACAACCGTACAGCTGTGGTGGCCGTTCTCCTCATTGAGGGCGAACTTCTGGCGGTTCTTGACGCAATCCAGGAAATCAACCTGGCGAGGCTCCGGATCAGGAAGCTCGTTGATGACATCCATGACATTGGGGATCGTGCACTCGAAACCCTTGTAGACCTTTCCGTTGGGACCCTCGATGTAGGGAACCTTTCCGGAGCTCTCGAATCCCTCACCCTCAAGGATGATCTTGCAACCATCGGCATAGGTGTAGGTGATGCTCCTCCATATCCCCACGGCGTCGGGATGCTGTTGAGGGGCATCCACCTCGACTTTCACAGGCAGGTCATTGTCCTTGCCCAGGAAGTACTGGACAGGGTCGATGTAGTGCTGGCCCATATCGCCGAGACCGCCGGACTCGTAGTCCCAATAGCCGCGGAAACTCTGGTGGACGCGATGGGGATGATAGGGCTTGACAGGAGCGGGCCCGAGCCAGAGATCATAATCCAGCTCTTTCGGAACAGGCTGAGGCTCAAGGTTTTCCTTACCAGTCCAGTAGAACTTCCATGCGAATCCTGTCGCTCCGGAGATCCTGACCGTGAGCGGCCATCCGAGAAGACCGCTGTCCACGAGCTTCTTCAGGGGCTCGACTGTGGTGCCAAGGCCGTAGAACGTGTCCTTAAAACGGAACCAGGTGTCCAGACGGAATATCCTTCCATACTTGTTCACAGCCTCGACAACCTTCTGCCCCTCCCCGATAGTCCTTGTCATCGGTTTCTCGCAGAAGATATCCTTACCTGTCTTGGCGGCCTCGACAGCCATCAGGCCATGCCAATGGGACGGGGTCGCGATATGGATGATGTCCACATTGGGGTCATGGACAAGGTCTCTCCAGTCGTGATAGGACTGGAGCTTGGTGCCGAACTTTTCCTCACCCTTCTGGAGGGCGTTGTCCAGATGCTTCTGGTCAACGTCGCAGACAGCCACGAGGCGGCATCTCTCATCGCTGACAAAGTGGAGGTTGCTCATTCCGATTCCTCCCACTCCGATGATACCTCTTGTCATCTGGTCGCTTGGAGCGACAAACTTGCTGGACGAGTCGCCCATCTTGCCGAACACCTCGCGGGGAAGTATCGTCAAGGCGCCTATCCCAAGGCCAGCCTTCTTGATGAAATCTCTTCTGGATTGTGCCATAATTAATTATGTTATCTTATGTTATCGAGTTTTAGCTTTGGTAAAAACAGCGCTAATTTAATAAAATCAGTCAAATAATTCAACGGACTGTCACAGTTTCACATCCGCGAAGATCGGAAGATGGTCCGGACAGCTCCTTTCATCACATGATAATCACAACCCTAAAGATACCAAAAAAAAGAAAAACCGGCACAATCGTACCGGTCTTTCTCATTAATATTGAAGGACAAACCTTACTCAGCGTTTCTGGAATCGCGGCGAGGAGCGCGGCCACCACGACGGTCACCACGGTCTCCACGGCGGTCTCCCCTGCGGTCACCGCGGTCACCCCTCGGACGTCCGGCGCCCTGGGCGTTGGCGGCTGTAAGGGCGTTGGGAGTAAGATCCTGTTTCCCGTAACGCTCACCGTTGCAGATCCACACCTTGATTCCGAGGCATCCGACCTTGGTGTTGGCGATAGCCAGAGCATAGTCGATGTCGGCGCGGAAAGTGTGCAGAGGGGTACGACCCTCTTTGAACATCTCGCTGCGAGCCATCTCAGCCCCACCGACACGGCCGCTGATCTGGACCTTGATGCCCTCGGCACCGACCCTCATAGCAGACGCGATGGCCATCTTGATAGCCCTGCGGTAAGAAACGCGGCCCTCGATCTGACGGGCGATGCTGTCGGCCACGATGTGGGCGTCAACCTCGGGTCTCTTGACCTCAAAGATATTGATCTGGACATCCTTCTTGGTGACCTTCTTGAGCTCTTCCTTGAGCTTGTCAACCTCCTGTCCGCCCTTTCCGATAATGAATCCGGGCCTTGCGGCGTGGATTGTCACGGTTATGAGCTTGAGGGTCCTCTCAATGACGATCTTGGAGATGCTGGCCTTAGCGAGGCGGTTGGTCAAATATTTACGGATCTCATAGTCCTCGGCGATCTTCTCGGCGTAGTTGCCGCCACACCAGTTAGAGTCCCATCCGCGG
>JAFVED010000009.1 GCA_017478125.1 Bacteroidales bacterium
AGTTAAAGTGTTGATTAGTAGTTATTCTTTGCCTATGTGTTTCCTGTAGGTCGCGGCCAGGTCCGCGGTCCTCATGAAGACATACTTTCTTCCGTCATTCCTGGAAAGGATCTTATCGTGGAGCTCTTTCGCGAATGGTGTCACGTCCATGTGGGCGCAACCTATCATCACCGACAGGAACAGGGGCTTGTCAGCCGGGGTGGAGTCGATGACTTCGTCCAGATGGGACCAGTTTGTCGTCCCGACATGGACAGTCCGGTCGTCGACGTGGATCTCCCTCGGGCCGATACCTCTCCAGTCCGTGCCGGCATAGCCGCCCTCAAGGCAGTACGGCTGGACATTCCAGGCCACCGGCTCGCCGCCGATCATCTGCTTCATCGTTAGGATTCCGGCCTGGTCGATGTAATGCTTCGCCCAGGCGCAGTAGAAGGAGAATCCGGAATACCGGTCAGGCTCGGGCGAGCCGTCTCCCATCATGGCACCCATTTCCTGGCCGGCAGCGTCCATGGTCTTTTTGTACCATTCGAAGGCTCTGGGAGCGAGGTCAGTGATCCCGGGATTGATTATCCAGGTGATGGGTACCGCCCCGAACGCCTCGGAGTTGCTGATAGTGTACGGCATATAGATCATCGTGTGGAGCAGGTTGTCTCCGTCGGAGATCAGGAAGGCTATGTTGACCTGTCCGGGCTCGACATCCACCGCTTTGGGTGTTATAGGCTCCCCTTTGACGGACGGGAAGGAGGACATGACCGAGAGGTTCTCCACCGAGATGAAAGGAACCATCACATAGCCGTAGTCGGCGAACAACTTGTCCGCCATGAGCTCGTCAGTCCATCCCATGATCGGAGTGCCGGCGGGATAGCGCTTCACGACGGTCTCGTAGTAGGCGCACTGGTCATGTTCCCGGATGTCCAGGAAATAGGTGAACAGTCGGTTCGCCACCACATAATCCTTGTTGGCGGCACCCCAGCTCTCGGCATGGTCGAGAGTCATGTGGGACCAGGTGAACGCCACATCTTTGCGGGCTCCGTCCCACCAATTCTCAAGCAGCCAGTCCACGCACTCGAAGTTGTCCTTGAACCGTCCCCTCAGATCCTCTATCACAGGGAACCCGTATCCCTTAACTTCCTCGTACAGAGCCGGTGACACGATCAGTCCGTCTGTCTGGCCGGCGATGGTGGTGGCCGCCTCGATGGTGGCCTCCACGAGGTCGTAATCGTAGATGATCACGCCCTTGATGTCGTCCTTGTATGCCTCCACGGCGGCCTTGAAGGCAGGATTCACCGCATCTTTATCGAGCGGAATATCTTTTTTCGGAATATCTTCAAAGACACTCGACAGCCAGAAATCCCCCATCTGCGCCTGCGCTTTGAGATCTCCGGTCATCCAGCCGCCGTGATTGTCCTTGCAGCGGCTGTTCTTGACATAGAGCTTGTCCGGATATTTCCGGTTGACGATTCCCTGGAGGCCGATGCAAGCCACCTGCGACTCGACATTGTCGCGGGACAGGTCGAGGACAGACAGGGATGCCGTCGGAGTCTCCACTTTCGGGTACAGGCGTCCATCGAGATTGATCTCGTTGATGGTGCTCTCGTAATGTCCCTTCCCGTTCCCGCATCCGGCGAGGACCAGCAGGAGCAGGGGGAGGGCTAATGTTCCATTTCTTTTCATTTTCCTTGTTTTAAAGAATCAAGTATTTCATTCACAGATAATTCGGCCCGGCAGATAAACTGGTCGGAGGCCCCGTAATACATCGTGATCCGGTCCCCGTCCACGATCTGGCCGTTCGAGAACACCACATTCCCGAAAAAGCCTTCTTTCTCGTAGGGCATCTGGGGGGACAGCAATGGCTCCTGTCCTCTCGCGAGGACTATGGACGGATCGTCCGTGTCGAGAAGCATGGCTCCGAGGCAGTAACGGTTGTCCCTGTCGGCTCCGTGATAGATCATCAGCCAGCCCTCCGGGGTGCGGATCGGGGAGCATCCGGCGCCTACTCTGGCGCTGTCCCATGATCCTTCCCTGGTCCTGGCCAGGCAGCGGTGGTTCCCCCAGTGGAGGAGATCGGGACTCTCAGCCAGCCAGATGTAGTTACCTCCGATCTCAGGACTGCTCGGGCGGTGGAGCATGAGGTACTTCCCACCGACTTTCTCCTCAAAAAGGGCGCAGTCCTTGTTGTGAGGCGGGAGTATGACACCGTGGTTGGTGAAAGATTTCCAGTCGGAGGTGCTTCTCATTCCCACAGTTACGCCGTTCGGGGAAACGGCTGTGTAGGTGAGGTACCATCTTCCTCCGATGAGGGCGACCCTGCAGTCCTCTATGCCGAAAGACTCGTATTTGCCTTCCGGCAACAGTGGCGGGTAGGCGGGGTCTTCATGGAAATGGATCCCGTCCTCGCTGAAAACAAGTCTAAGGTAAGAGATGGTGGTGAGATAATCGTCTCCCCTCCAGTTGATTACCCTCGGATCTGAAAGGTCGAGACCAGGGTCTTGCCGGGATATGCGGCGGACCTTGATCTCCCCTTCGGGTGAATAATAGGGGAAAGACAATTCCCCTTCGGCCTGGGCCGGCCGCTCCGCTACTCTCAGGATCAGTCCGATCCGTCCGTCCAGACGGAACACACCTGGATTGAGCAGGCATTCGACCCGCATCGACTCATACCAGGGAGCGAGATCGCCCGGCGAGAGAATGGGTGAAAGTGGTTTTCGTAATGTGGACATAATGTGGTCTGCTGCCCACAAAAGTAGTTTTTAGGTCTTTTCGGCTGGTTCACAATATGCCCAAATTGGTTCCCCTTATTTTCTCATAATCGCGGTCGTAAGATTATGTCAATCAAAGGACGGCGGCAGTTCTTCCTGACCCCATTTCCCGGGCTTGGACGACACGGAATATTCAAGGGTCGCCCCGCTCTCGATGTCGCCCAGATCCACCCAAGCGCGGTTCCATCTCTGTCCGTTCAGACGCAGGCCAGAGGTGTATATGTCAGTCTCGGAGCCGCCCTTGACCAGCACGTCCCCGCCGGGGAGGTGGAGGGTTATCTTCTTGAATACAGGAGTGTTGAGAGTGAATCCTCCAACTCCGGGGATCATCGGGTACATCCCCATGCATGCGAACACATACCAGGCACCCATGGTCCCGAGATCGTCATTTCCGGGGACTCCGTCGTCGGCGACGCTGTACAGTTCGTTAAGGATACGGTTCACGATCCGGGATGTCTTGTCGGGCCGTCCAGTCCAGTTGTAGACCCAGGGTATCTGGAAACTCGGCTCGTTGCCGCCGGCGAAGTGATCGTCAAAAGGCGATCCGTCCAGGCCTCCCTCGAAATGCTCGTCCAGTCTGGCTATGGCCTCCTGGCTGCCTCCGAGGATGTCCACAAGCCCTTTCAGGTTGTAGGGAACCATCCAGAAATAGGCCTGGTACGAGGCTTCGTCATAGTCTTTCCAGTCCTTGGAGAAGGGTCTCCAGTTCCCGTCAGCGTCCCGGCACTGGAGCCAGCGGGTCTCGGGGTTGTAGAGGTTTTTCCAGCTGCGGGCCCTTTCCTCATAGGTGGCCGAGGCGAAGGCGTCGTTGCAAGCGTCCACCGCGAAACGGCTGATGGCGAAATCAGCGGATGTGTATTCCAGTTGCAGGGAGGCGTTGGTGTAGCCCTTTTCCAGGTATTCTTTCAAGTTGGGACGGACCTCTATCGTCTGGCATTTGAGTCCGGGAATCTCACCGCCCCTGCGCATTATCTCCAGGATGGGATTCGGCTCGTACATCCTCGCGCCGAAGGCCCATGCGTTGGCGACCAGGATGCTGGTGGGGTCGCCCTGCATGATTCCTGTCTCGACATTGCCCATCACCCAGCGGGGGAAGGCTCCACCGGCCTGCCTGGCGAACTCATAGTGGGAGTACACGATGTCCGAGGTGATCTCCGGTTCCAGCATCGCGAGCAGCTGGATCTGGGTGCGGTAGGTGTCCCAGTTGCTGAAGTTGGTGTAACTCACCCGGCGGCTTGTGTGGGTCTTGAAATCGGATCCGGGATATTCCCCGTTCACGTCGCTGAAGGTTGTAGGGAACATGTAGGCGTGGTAGAGATGGGTGTAGAACTGGATCTTCCTCATGAGGTCGGTTCCTTCCACCTCGATCTTCGTAAGGCGGCGGTTCCACTCGGCCGTGGCCGCGTCCCGTACGGCGTCGAAGTCCCAACCGGGATTCTCAGCCCGCAGGTTCTCCTTGGCGTTCTCCACTGACACGTATGATATTCCGAACTTGTAACTAATTGGTTTGCCGGTGTTTCTGAAGGTGAAATACACTCCTGAGCAACTCCCTTCAGTAAAGCGTCCCCCAGGGGTGAGGCGGTCGTCCTTCCAGATGCCGGACACCTCGGCGTCGCAGTCAAACTCGGCGTAGATGTACACCTTGAAGGGGGTCGGGAAACCGCAGAAATTACCGCCCTCGGCGTAACCTTCGAAGGAATGCGGGCCGGTCACTGTCGCAGCCGCGTGCTGGATAGGTGTGGCGCCGATTCCAGCTCCTACAAGGACGGTGGCTTTGTCCTCACCTTCCGGATAGGCAAGACGGGCCAGTCCGGTCCGTACAGTGGCGGTGAACTCGCAATTAATGTCGCGCTGGACCCTGGCGGAGTAATATCCCGCGTGTCCTTTCTCGTCGGAGATTCCCACCATCCGCCCGGTCATGTATTCGGGAGACTTGCTCAGGGATCCCTTCATGGGCAGCATCGGAAAGTTGGCCATGTGGCCGCAGCCGGCGTTGACCTGGTTCACTCCGAAGCCCACGCCTTTCCCTGCTATCGGGGTGGAGAACTGCACCATTCCGAAAGGCATCGCCGCTCCGGGGACGCAATATCCTGATTTCCAACTGTTGAGTTTGGTCCCGATCATGGTGTTCACCAGTTCCGCCGGTGATTGCGAGCGGGCGGGCGGTGACAGGAGCGCTCCGGCGAGTAGCCCTACGGTCAAAAACAATCTTCTCATATCTTTACGGTGTATATTTGATTTGCCCACAAATGATTGCACCGCAAAGATAGGCAATATGGCCGCCCGGGACACGGCCATTTGGTTCAGTATTTATTCAAAAAGGTGCAGTAAAAACGGAAAACCGTATCAGGAGCGGATGATCTCGACCTCGCCGTCGAGGCCGATCCTGATGATCTGGGAGGCCTGTCCGGTAGAGCCGGCCTCCAGGCGGGGATCCACGATGTAGTCGACAGCCGAGGTGATCTCTCCGGGAATGTCCTTGAATTTCCTCGGGGAAGGCTGCCCTGAGATGTTGGCCGAGGTCGAGACCACCGGGCGGCCTAGTTTGCCGGCCAGGCTCAGGCAGAAATCCATCATCGGGATCCGGATCCCCACGGTCCCGTCAGCGGCCACAGCGTTGTATGCCAGGTGATATTTATCGGACTTGGGTGTCTCTCCCTCCGCCGGAGCGGGGTAGGTGATGGCTCCCGGGTAAATAAGGGTCATAGGCTTGTCGTTGACCTCTACAAGGTCTATCGCCATAGGTGGAATCTCCTTGACGTAACGGGCGATCTGGTCCAGGTCGCTGGAAAGCAGGACCAGGGATTTGCTGTCGTCACGGTGTTTGATGCCGTAGATCCTGGCGACCGCTCCGGGGTTTGTCGCGTCGCATCCGAGTCCCCAGACGGTGTCGGTCGGGTAGAGGATCACACCGCCTTTCCGCAGTACCTCGACCGCTCCGAAGAGGACTTTCTCTATCTCGTCTTTTCTCATATTCCTGAATACTTTATCCGATATGGTGGAGGTAAACCGCCGTGGCCGCGGTGACGGCCGCTGTCTCCGTGCGGAGCCTGGAGGGGCCGAGATGGACAGGGATGAATCCGTTCCCTACGGCCAGGCGGGCCTCCTCCGGTGAGAAGTCGCCCTCCGGGCCGATCATTATCGTAATGTCCGCTCCCTCAGTAGCTTCCGCAAGCACTTCCTCAATCGACCGCCTTGTGGTCTCGCCCTCGAAGCAATAACAGATCAGTTTAAGGTCTCCGCTGGAGGTGATAATGAAGTCTTTGACGGAGGTGGGTCCCTCGATCCGGGGGAGGCGGGCCTTCAGGCTCTGCTTCATGGCGGAAAGAGCGATCTTGCGGGAGCGCTCCGGCTTGAACACCTTTCTCTCCGACCTCTCCCCGATCACCGGAACTATCACATCCACACCGATTTCCACGGCCTTCTCCACGAACCACTCGAACCTGTCGTTGTTCTTTGTCGGGCAGACCGCCATGGTCAGGCGATACGGGTGGCCGCCCCAGCCGGGGTGCCTCTCGAGAATCTCCGCGGTCGCTCCTTTCGGGGAATCATCCTTGAGACGGCATCGCATCATGGTCCCCTCGCCGTCGACGACGGTGATCTCGTCCCCGCTCCTGTGCCTCAGCACACGGACGCAGTGGGCGCTTTCCTCCTCGCCCAGAAAAACCAGGTTCCCGCCGGTGTCTGCCGAAAAAAAGATCTCCATGACGCGAAGATACCAATTTGCCTCAAAAAGATTATATTTGTGAAGTATGAAAATAGGACTTATTTCCGACACGCACGGGGTTTTCGCTCCAGAGGTCAAGGCGTTTCTCGAGCCGGTTGACCAGATTTGGCACGCTGGCGACTTCGGGACGCTCGCGTGCGCGTCCACCATCGAGGCTTTCAAGCCTCTGGTCGGGGTCTATGGCAACTGCGACGGGTCGGATGTGAGGCAGATTTATCCGAGATACACCCATTTCGAGTGTGAGGGAATGAGGGTGTTGATGACGCATATCGGTCTCCGGCGGGGGAGCTACTGGGCTTATGACACCAAGAGACCTCTCTACGATGAGTTCGCCAAGGATCTCATAGACATGTACCACCCGGACATATTCGTCTGCGGCCACACCCACATTCCCCAGGTCTTCAGGGAATCGCGCCAGGGCTTCCTGTTCATGAACCCCGGCGCCTGCGGCTATCAAGGGTCCCGCGATGTGCCCCGCCTGGCCCTCCGCTTCGAGATAAACGCTGGGAAGATCTCCAACCTCGAGAAATGTGAGTTCCCATGGGATAATAGTTGATTTACGGTAAGACGCCACCCCCCTGAACCACTGCCACCCTCGGCACGTTAAGAGGGGGGACCGGAGCGAAGCGAGCGGTGGGGCCGCGAAGCGGCGGTTCAGGGGGGGCGTCTTACCGGTGTACAACATATAAGTTATGAAAGAGAAGACAGTCTGGTTCTGCACCAATTGTGGAAATGAATATCCGAAATGGATGGGACGCTGCCCCGCCTGCGGGGAGTGGAACACCCTGACCGAGCAGAAGATAACCCCTTCGGCAGGCTCGGGGGCCGGAAGGAAGGGAGCCTCGGCTTCCGTCCCTGGCGAGGGACGTTCCCCACGCAAACTCTCCGACATCGACTCCTCCTCCGAGAGCCGCAGGTCCCTTGGCAATGAGGAAGTCGACAGGATCCTCGGCGGAGGGATAGTCGACGGTTCCCTTGTGCTGATCGGAGGAGAGCCTGGCATAGGCAAGTCCACCCTCTCGCTCCAGATCCCGCTCGGCTGCCCCTCGATGCGGACCCTCTATGTCACAGGGGAGGAGAGCGAGAGGCAAGTCAAGATGAGAGCCGACCGCCTCGGCGGCGACGCCTCTTCCTGCGTGATCTACAGCGAGACCCTGATAGAGAGTATTGTCGGGCAGGCGAGGGAGATACGCCCGGATCTGATGATAGTCGACTCTGTCCAGACAATGTACACTGAATCAGTCGATTCCACTCCGGGATCCGTATCCCAGATAAAAGAGGTGGCGGCGATATTGCTCCGCTTCGCCAAAGAGTCCGGGATCCCCGTCATACTGATCGGGCATATCACCAAGGAGGGATCCATCGCCGGCCCCAAGATCCTGGAACACATTGTCGATGTGGTGCTTCAGTTCGAGGGGGACAACAGGGGAGCGTACAGGATCCTCCGCAGCATCAAGAACCGTTTCGGGTCGACCTCGGAACTCGCTGTGTTCGAGATGACCGGCTCCGGTCTCCGTCAGGTCGCCAACCCTTCTGAGCTGCTTGTGCCGATGCACGAGGACGGCTTGAGCGGGACGGCCGTGGCAGTCATGATGGACGGGGCGAGGCCATTCCTTTTCGAGGTGCAGGCCCTGGTCAGCTCGGCGGTCTACGGCACGGCCCAGCGTTCCGCGACCGGGTTCGACACCAGGAGGCTGAACATGCTGCTGGCTGTCCTGGAGCGCAGGGCAGGGTTCAAGCTTGCCCAGAAGGATGTTTTCCTGAATATGGCCGGAGGTCTGCGGATAAACGATCCAGCGTGCGACATGGCTGTCGTCAGCGCCGTGCTCTCGTCCAATTTCGACCTCCCGATCCCCGCGGACCACTGTTTCGCCGGAGAGATCGGGCTCAGCGGGGAGATCCGTCCCGTGGCCCAGGCGGACAGGAGGGTCGCCGAGGCCGCCAGGCTCGGCTTCAAGCGGATATTCCTCTCTTCCTTCACTTCTCTTGAAGGCAAGACAAAAGGGATTGAGGTCGTGAAAGTCGCCGATGTCCCCGCCCTCGTCAGGAGCCTTTTCCAAGGAGGATGATTATTCGTGTTTATTTGCTTTTCCGTTTTTTATCACTACCTTTATCTTCTCGAAGGGTAAAAAACAATACTGATACATACCTTATTTTTAACACTAATTCTACTACCAATGCGTCTAAAATCTATTTTCCTGACGTTGCTCCTATCGCTGATCACAGCTGTTGGTGTCTTCGGTCAGAACAGGACGATCACGGGTACGGTTCGCGACGCGAGTTCCGCACCGGTGATCGGGGCTGGTATTCTGATTGACGGGACTAACCAGGGAACAATCTCAGCAGCGGACGGCTCATTCAGTCTGGATGTGCCGTCGGGT
Organism: Bacteroidales bacterium; assembly: GCA_017478125.1. Classification (GTDB taxonomy): domain Bacteria; phylum Bacteroidota; class Bacteroidia; order Bacteroidales; family UBA932; genus Cryptobacteroides. The sequence continues at coordinate 8,865 of JAFVED010000009.1, forward strand.
TCCGTTGTCCTCGATGTCACGTCGTTGGGCTACACCTCGCGGAAAATCACTGTCGGCGCTGACCAGACAGTTGTCAGCATCGTCCTTGAGGAGGATGCGCTTAGCCTGGAAGGAACCGTCGTGGTCGGTTACGGAGTGCAGAAAAAGGTCAACCTGACCGGCGCTATCGCCTCTGTTTCCTCCGAGACTATCGAGAACCGTGTCGCCCCGACATTGACCCACATGCTCCAGGGCTCCGTACCTGGACTCAACGTCACGACCAGTTCAGGCCGTCCCGGCAACACTGCCAGCATCAACATCCGGGGTATCAACTCGATCAATGGAGGCAGCCCTCTTGTGCTGGTCGATGGAGCCGAAGGTGACCTGTCCAGGGTCAATCCCGCCGACGTGGAGTCGATCTCTGTCATCAAAGACGCTTCCGCCGCCGCGATATATGGCGCCCGCGCCTCCTTCGGAGTCATCCTCGTGACGACCAAGACCGGCGCCGCCAAGGAAGGTTTCGCCAGAGTTCAGGTCAGCAGCAGGATGGGTTGGGAAGAGCCTACCACCTCGACCGATTTCGAGACGAGGGGCTACTATTCTGTCTATCTCAACGACCTCTTCTTCCGTTCGTACAACGGAAAGAACTACACTGTTTACACCGAGGAGGACATGAACCAGCTTTGGGCGCGTGTCAACGACAAGGTGGAGAATCCCGAGCGTCCGTGGGTCATGATCGACCAGCGGAACGGCCGTGACACCTATGTCTATTACGCCAACACCGACTGGTGGCATGAGATGTTCCAGGACCGCAGGCCGTCGATGCAGCACAGCGTCTCCTTGAGCGGCGGCACCGAGCATGTCAAGTATTTCCTCTCGGGCGCCTACAATTATGAGGAGGGTCTGTTCCGCAGGAATACCGACAAGCTCAACAAGTACAATTTCCGCTCGAAACTGACTTTCGACATCAACAAATGGATGAGCGTGTCGAACAATACCTCTTTCTACAAATACAGGTACAATTATCCCGGAGCCAGCGGAGTCGATACCGTCTTCTCTCTCATGACCGTACATGCCCTGGCCAGCTATCCGGCCCACAACCCGGACGGCACCTCCATCGGCTTCACATCTTTCGCCGACAACAACTTCGTCATGGACGGCTACCTGACGGTCCTTGACGAGCCGAGTTACGGCAACAAAGATGAGAAGACCGATTTCCGCACAACTACCGAGCTGGTCCTCAAGCCTCTCCACTCTCTTGAGATAAGGGCTAATTTCACTTATGCCCTGGACCAGAACCGCTACACGAACCGTTCGCTCGTGACTTATTATTCCCAGTATCCGGGTGAGCTTCTCGCTGTCAACAACAGCCGTTCCATCGACAAGCTCAGCGAGTCCTATGAGACCCATAACTACTATTCCACCAATGTGTACGCCACCTGGGCGGAGACTTTCGGGCAGGATCACCACGTGAAGGCGATGGGCGGTTTCAACTGGGAGACCAAACACCTCAAGGACAACAAGGCGATCGGTTACTATCTGATGAGCCAGACTCTGTCCGACCTCAACCTCATCGGGGCGGACGCTGACGGCAACCAGCGTATGGAAGTGACTGGAGGTCAGAATGAATATGCCCTCGAAGGCTTCTTCGGCCGTCTCAATTACGACTATAAGGAGAAGTACCTTTTCGAGGTCAGCGGCCGTTATGACGGGTCCTCCCGTTTCGCCGCTGATCACCGGTGGGGATTCTTCCCTTCAGCCTCGGCTGGCTGGAGATTATCCGAAGAGTCTTTCTTCGCCCCTCTTAAACCGGCGGTCAACAACTTCAAGGTCCGATATTCCTATGGAGCTCTCGGAAACCAGCAGGTGGGTTACTACGATTACATCCGGAAGGTCTCGATCGGCACGGGAAGCTACCTCTTCGGCACTGGAGCCAAGCCTACCATCGCCTCCATAGGAGCCCCTGTCGCTTCCAACTTGACATGGGAGCGGACCCTTCAGCACGACCTCGGTCTTGACCTCGCTTTCCTTGACAACCGCCTGATGTTCACGGCTGACGGTTATATCCGTGACACCAAGGACATGCTCACCGCGGGGAAGACCCTTCCGGCGGTTTACGGAGCGTCATCCCCCAAGATGAACGCCGCCGATCTCCGGACAAAGGGTTATGAGCTGCAGCTTGTCTGGAGGGATGGTTTCAACCTGGCCGGCAAGCCCTTCAACTACAGTATCACAGCCTCCTTCAGTGACTACATCACCACAATCACCAAGTTCGACAACCCGAACAAGTCTTTCGCCCAGAGTTATTACGAGGGTATGAGATGGGGTGAGATCTGGGGATACTACACAGACGGTCTCTTCAAGGATGACGCTGAGGCCGCGTCCTGGCCTATCGACCAGAGGTACGTCAATAACGCTATCAACGGCTCTGCCGGAAGCGAGCGCGGGCTCAAGGGCGGTGACCTGAAGTTCAGGGATCTCGATGGCGACGGCGTGATCGGTATCGGCGAGAACACTGTTGACAATCCTGGTGACAGGCGCGTTATCGGCAACAGCCAGCCGCGCTACAACTACGGTCTCAACCTTGCCTTCCAGTGGCTCGGTTTCGACTTCTCCGTATTCTTCCAGGGAATAGGCAAGCTCGACTGGGCTCCGGCGACAAACAACGTCCTGTTCTGGGGACCGTACGCCCGTCCGTACGCCACCCTCATTCCGAAGGATTTCCACAAGATGATCTGGAGCGAGGACAATCCTGACGCCTATTACCCCCGTCCGAGGGGTTACGTCGCCTTGGGCGCCAACCGTGAGTTGACTGTCCCTACGGAACGTTATCTCCAGAATATCGCCTATTGCCGTCTCAAGAGCCTCAATTTCGGCTACACTGTTCCCAAGAAGCTGACCGACAGGATCGGCATCGAGAATGTCCGCGTCTACTTCTCCGGTGAGAACCTCGCCAAGTGGTCACGCATCCACTCCGACTACATTGACCCGGAAATGGCCATGTTGAACGAGACGAACAGGATCTATCCTTGGCAGAGGTCCTATATGTTCGGGATCGATCTCACTTTCTAAACCATGGAGGAACACGTTATGAAAAAGAATATAATACTGATTCTCGCGTCCGCCCTTCTCGTCGCGGCTTGTGACCTGGACAAGTATCCCCTTGCTTCCCTCTCGCCCGACAGCTATTTCTCCACCGCGAGTGAACTGGACGCTTTCGCCAATAATTTCTATTCCGACTTCCCCGGGACATCTGTCTATGAGGAAGAGTCCGATATGATCATCAAGATGGGTCTGACCAATGAGATGCGCGGCGCCCGCACTGTTCCCGGATCGGGTGGCGGCTGGACTTGGACTGCCCTTCGCAACTATAATACCCTGATTGACTTCTCGGTCAATTGCGAGGATGATAATGTGAGGAATGAGTATGTCGCCGTGGCCCGTTTCTTCCGGGCGTATTTCTATCTCGAGAAAGTGAAGAGATTCGGGGATGTCCCCTGGTATGACACCCAGCTCGGGTCCGCCGACGAAGATCTCTACAAGCCCCGCGACAGCCGTGAGCTGGTCATGTCCCATGTCGTTGAGGATCTGGATTTCGCCATCGCGCACCTCCCGACCCAGCATTCCCTTTACAAGGTCACGAAGTGGACCGCCATGGCCCTGAAGACCCGCGCCTGTCTCTTCGAAGGCACCTTCCGCAAATATCACAACCTCACCTATCCGGAACACTCCTGGCAGTGGTACCTGGAGCAGGCGGCCGCCGCGGGAGAGGAATTCATCGCTACCAGCGGGTATTCGGTTTACAAATCCGGGGAGAACTCTTACAGGGATCTTTTCGCCAGCACCGATGCCATCGGTTCCGAGATTATCCTGGCCCGTGATTATGACCTTGCCCTGAATGTCAAGCATAACGGTACTTATTACACTCTCGGAAACTATGGCAATCCGGGAATGACCCGCAAGATGTTCTGCACCTACCTGATGGCGGACGGCACCCGTTTTACCGACAAGGAAGGGTGGCAGACGATGAGTTTCGTGGATGAGACAAAGAACCGCGACCCTCGTCTCGGACAGTCGATCCGTATCCCCGGCTACAAGAGAATCGCCTCGGACAAGACCGAATCCCCGAGCCTCGCCGATTCGGAGACCGGTTACCAGCCTACCAAGTACATGCAGGGAGTCGATCTGGGTGTTGACCTCTATGGCGCCTCCTACAACGATCTGCCCTTGTTCCGCAGCGCGGAGGTTTATCTGAATTTCGCTGAGGCGAAAGCCGAGTTGGGCACGCTTACCCAGTCGGATCTTGACAAGTCCATACGCCTTCTCCGCGACCGTGTCGGCATGCCGAACATCAACCTCGCGGAGGCCAACGCCAATCCTGACCCCTATCTCCTGGCTCCGGAGACCGGTTACCCCAATGTCACCGGAAGCAACGCCGGTGTGATCCTGGAGATCCGCCGGGAGAGGTCTGTCGAGCTTTTCGATGAGAATTTCCGTTACTATGATCTCATGCGCTGGAAGAACGGACAGGCTTTCAGGCACCAGAACCTCGGGCTGTACTTCCCGGGTCCGGGAAGCTATGACCTGGATGGTGACGGGGTCATCGATCACGCCCTTTATACGGACACCGCGCCGACCGGGCTTCCTGTCACCGCGATTCTCCGCAAAATCGGCACAGACATCTTCCTTACCGGTGGTGATCACGGCTACGTGCTGACCAATCCGACTGATCCCGGTTCCTGGAATGAGGATCGCGATTACTATTATCCGATCCCGACCGACGAGCTCAGCCTGAATGAGAATCTTGTCCAGAACGTCGGATGGTAATGAGAAGAGTCTTGACAATCATCGCTTTCCTGGTGTCCGCTGCCGCCTTTCACGCGTGCGGCGGGTCGGATCCGGCTCCAGTTGACACGACTAAGGAGCCTGATGTCTGGAAGCCTGTGAGCGGGGATGAAGAAAAGGAGAAGGAGATTGTCAATCCGGGGGAGAGTTATTATCCCAAGGCCGGCGGCTCTTTCAGGATCGTCTCGTACAACGTCGGGGCTTTCTCAAAGTATCTGGACACATCGGCCAGTACTGAGATGATAGCCAAGATGCTTGTCGAGGCCGGGGCTGACGCTGTCGGTCTCAATGAGTGCGACTCTGTCAACACTCGCCATCCGGGAGAGAACCAGGTGGCCAATCTCGCCAAGCAGGTCGGAGACTGGCAGTGGTGGTTCGGCCGCGCGATGGCCTACAGGGGAGGAGCCTACGGCAATGGGGTGATAGTCCCGAAGGATGTGAGAATCCAACGGAAGTACACGGTCACTCTCGCCAAAGGTTCCGGAGCGGAGCAGCGCGGTGTCGCTGTGGTCGAGACCGACAAGTTTATTGTCGGCGCGGCCCATCTGGACCATACTTCCTCTGAGGCCAGACTTGCCCAGATTGAGACAGTCAGCTCCTGGGCGGACGCGAACTACCGCGACTCAAAAAAGCCCGTCTTCTTTCTCGGTGACATGAACGACTATCCCGATTCCGAGACCATAGCCGGCCTCAAGCGGGATTGGGACCTTCTCTCCGTCACCACGGAGAATTCCTACCCTTCCAGGGGAGCGAAGAATTGTATAGACTATATCTTCCATTATAAAAAATCCGCGTCGGTGAAGGTAGTCGGCACACATGTGATGACCCGGTTCCACAACGGGGATGTCACAATGGCCTCCGATCATCTGCCTATCTATGTGGATGTCCAGTTTTAACACCCAAGAATCATGAAAACATACAGAATATTAGCTCTAATCGGATTGTCCGCCCTTCTGGCAGCCTCCTGCGAGCAGGAGTACGACTACCAAAAGAAGGTCAAGATCGACACGCCCGCCAACTTCACCATCGCCATCGAGGCGATGGAAGACACGGTCGTTTTGATGTCTCCGCGGACAAAGTCCTACACCGTGAAGATCTCCGCCACCAGCGTAGCGGATGATCTGCTTACCCTGACCATAGGTTCGGATCCGGCCAAGATCGCCGCCTACAACAGGGCTCACGGCACTTCTTTCGAGGCTGTCCCCGGCGACGCGTTCACCCTCACCAAGGATCAGCTTATTCTTCCCCGGTACAACACGGTTTCTTCCACTTCAGTCCTGACCCTCAACAGCTCAGCCATGCCTGATGACAACACGGCCCGTCTGCTGCCTTTGACGATCACCAAGATCGAGGGCACGAGCCCGACATCCTTGAGCCAGGCTGACAGTACTTTATTCATTTTCTTCCGCCGCAAGGGCCTTCCCGCTTCAGGTTTCGAGCTCGGTACCGGCACCGGGTCGGATCCTTACATCATCCGTAACCAGACAGAGTTGGCTTGCGTACCCAGGGCCATGAAGAGCGGGCAGAAGACTTATTTCAGGATGGACGAGGATGTCGACATGAGCGGTTATGTTGACTGGGTCCCGGCCAATTCCGCAAGCCCGTACGACATGGCTATCGATTTCGATGGCAATGGCCATACGATCAGCAATTTCTCGTGTGACTCTGAGGCTTACCCGAGCTTTGTGGGTGTCCTTGTGGGGAGTGTCCGCGATGTCACCTTTGACAAGCCGGTCCTGGATGTGAACGCTTCTTCCGCGGGTCTTCTCGGTGCCTTATCCGGAACATCCGACGGCGCGACCGCAGAGGTCAAGAACGTCACTGTCAAGGGGCTGAAGATCAACGTTACCGGTACCACCGAAGGTGTCGGCGGTCTTGTCGGCGTCGCTTACAACACGACATTCACCGATGTGAAAGTCGAGGCCGACATCATTGACGCCGACGCTGACGACAAGGTTCCGAGCTCGGTGGCAGGTGTTTCCGGAGTTGTCTATGGCGGCTGTGTCTTCACCGGCTGCGAGACCAGCGGCTCTCTTTATGCCAACCAGAGGGGCGGCGGTCTGATCGGTTACATCCGCGATACCGCCGAGGGCATCAAGGTCGAGAAGTGCTCGTCTTCGATGAATATCCTGACACTCAGCCAGAATGCCGGCGGCCTTATCGGCCTCGCCTACGCTCCTGGACTCACCGTGACGGACAGCCATGCCACAGGTGACGTCACGAATGAGGGAAGCCACTATAGCGGTGGCCTTATCGGCTCAATGAACGGAACTTCCGTGATCCAGCGCTGCTATGCCACCGGGAATGTCCTCTGCAATGGCGGCAACCACAACGGGGGACTGATCGGAAACGCTTCCCGCACGACAGGCGACTCCGTGATCGAGGACTGTTACGCGACCGGTAATGTCGTCCTTACCGCTTCGAGCGGCCGTATGGCCGGAGGGTTGATCGGTGTGATCGAGAACAAGACGAACGTCACTGTCCGTCGTTGCTACGCCTCGGGTGATGTCAGGTCTGAGTACTCAGTCTGCGGCGGCTTGATAGCTTTCGCCAAGTCCGGCACGCTGACAGACGCTATAGACATCACCGTCGAGAGTTCCATAGCTTGGAACAAGGTGGTCACCTGCCCTACCTCTTCCCCTACGACGTGGAGCTCGGGAGGCGTTATAGCGGTCTCCAATGTGTACAATACGCTGGCGAACAACTACCGCCGCCCTGACATGGATTTCTCCGACGGTTCCGCGTTCGGCCTTTCAGACACACCTAATGTGTCGGCTTCCGCTCCTCTGCAGGATGCCTTGAAAGTCGCGAATTACTATCCGTATCACGGTATCGCCGCTCCGGCTGGTTCCACCATATCTTCGGTCGCCAAGACTCTTGGCTGGCCTGAGAGTGTGTGGGATCTGTCAGGAGACGAACCCAAATTGAGATAATCCGCCATGAGAAGATTTATCCCATACTGGCTTGTTGTGGCCGGGATCCTGTTTTCGTCCGCCGGAGGGTGCGGATCAGATCCGGTGGAGGAGGTCGGTGACGGACCCTACAAGTGGGGAGAGGAGATTGAGATGACTCCTGTCGTCATCGACAAGGACAAGACATATTTCCCTAAACAGGCCGGAGTTTTCCGTATCATGTCCTACAATGTCGGCGCCCTGCACAAATACATCACTAATCTGACGGACAATGTCAACATGGTGGCGTCGATGATCGGTGAGGCTCGGCCGGATGTCGTGGGACTGAACGAGCTGGACAGTTGCAACGCCCGTTGCGACCAGTTCCAGCTGAAGCTCCTTGCCCAGGCTACCGGCAAATGGGATTACTTCTATGGCAAGACTTTGGACTACCGTGGCGGGGGCTATGGAAATGGTATCATGGCCCCCTCCGGTACCAAGGTGAATATAATCCACAGGGTTCATTTCAAGAACGACACCAAGTACGAGAACCGCGGGATGGTCGTCATAGAGACCGATGACTACGTTCTCGGCGCCACCCATCTCGACCACTCTTCCGAGGATTACATCCAGTCTCAGATCTCGGAGATCAACGCGTGGTTCCTGACAAAATACAGGGATTCGGATATTCCTGTGTTCTTATGCGGGGACATGAATTCCAAGCCGGGATCCGAGGCGATAGAGGCCTTGGGGAGTTGCTGGGAGATCATCTCGAACACCAGTGAGCTGACGACTTCTTCCAACACGATCGATTACATCTTCCACCTTAAGAGATCCGCTGCCGTCGAGGTGTCAGGGGCCCATACCCTGAACCGTTTCTACAATGGGGATCCCGACAAGGCTTCTGACCATTTTCCTATCTACGTTGACGTGAAAATTAAATAAAAAGCATGAAAAGAACAGTTCTGATCGTTACCGGACTCGCCTGTCTTGTTCTCGCGGCCGGATGTAAAGACAAAGGCGCGTATCCCAAACCCAAAGGCGCCCTTCGTATAGTCCAGTACAATGTCGGTGTGTTTTCAAAAGAGATTGACAACAGTATACCGATGGTGGCCGCCATGATGAGTGAGCTCCGTGCCGACGCGCTTTCTCTCAACGAGCTTGACAGCTGCAACACCCGTCACGCCAATCACCAGGCTTCGGATCTCGCGGCTGAGATGGGAGGATGGAATTACCGGTTCAGCCGGGCTATGCCCTATAGGGAGGGGGCTTATGGTGTGGGAGTCGCCGTGCCGGACGAGATTCTTGGCCATATGACGGTGGCCCTGCCTAAGGACTCCGGATCCGAGCCGCGGGCTTGCTGCGTCGTGGAGACTCCGAGATATGTCCTGGCATCTACCCATCTGGATCATCGTTCGACGGAAGCCGCTGTCCTACAGGCCAAAACCATTACCGATGCCCTCAAATCACGATATGGCGACAGCGATAAGCCGGTCTTTCTCGCGGGAGACTTGAATTCCCTCCCTGGCAGCGAGGTGCTGTCCACTCTGAAAAAAGACTGGACAGTCCTTTCGTTGGAAGATAATACATACCCCTCAGACGGAGCCAACATCTGCATTGATTATATTTTGCGGCTGGACAACAAGGCGAAGATCGAGGTGGTCGGCGCCGGTGTTCCCGCGGAGTTCAAATCGGGAGATGTCGCTGTGGCGTCTGACCATCTTCCAATATATCTTGATGTTAAGATCAAATGAGAATCTGTTCTCGGATATTCGTCGCCGCGCTTGCCTTGGCGGTCTGCTCCTGCTGTGGCAGGGGAGCGGGTGCCCCTTCACTCACTGATGTGGAGAAGGAATTGGTGTTGTCCTCAGACTCCCTTATGCGGGTGTTGACAATATACGACCAGACGGACTCCCTGTTGTTGAGGGGAGAGTCGATTGACTTCAGTGACAGGGATTTGCGCTCTGAGGTTTTCAAATCATTGGCCGCAAAGATGCTCTTCACAGTCCAGGATCCCAGCCAGGACGGGGTCGGGATCGCCGCTCCGCAGGTGGGGCTGAACCGCCGCCTCATCTGCGTCCAGCGCTTTGACAAGCCGGGCGAGCCTTTCGGGGTGTACCCGAACGCCCGTCTGGACTCCTTGTGGGGGAATATCGTCCCCGGCCCGGAAGGTTGCCTCTCAATCCCCGGATGGGCAGGGATGGTTCCGAGATACACCAACGTGATCGTCTCTTACACCGACCCGGCCACTCTGGAGAAGGTCAGGGAGGCTGTCGAGGGTTTCACCGCCGTCATCTTCCAGCACGAGATCGACCACCTGGATGGTGTCCTGTACATCGACCGGGCTGATTCCCTGTGGAGCCGTCAAGATTATTGATCAGCCCTGGAGATCCGCTTTAAGGCGGGTGATGGCCCGGAGCGGATCTTTTTCCTCTTCCAGAAGAGTGACAAAACGGCTGCCGATGATTCCTCCGGAGGCGTAGGCGCAGGCCGCGTCATAGGTCGCTTTGTTGCTGATGCCGAATCCCACCATCCTGGGAATCCGGAGACCCATGTCCGCTATCCGCTTGAAATAAGCCTGTTTCCGATCGTCGAAATCTTTCTGCGCTCCCGTGGTGGAGGCGGAAGAAACCATGTAGATGAAACCGGATGTGTGCTCGTCTATCAGCCTTACCCTCTCTTCGGATGTTTCCGGGGTGATGAGCATGATCATCTTCAGCCCGTACTTGTCCGCGACGGGCTTGTATTCCGAAAGATAGTCCTTGAAGGGAAGATCCGGGACAATCATTCCGTCGATCCCGGTTTCCTGGCAGTTACGGCAGAATTCTTCAAAGCCGAAATGATGGATGGGGTTCAGGTAGCCCATCAGAATGAGCGGAATGGACACGTCATGGCGGATGTCCCTAAGTTGGTTGAAGAGTTTGCGGAGCGTCATCCCGCCGCGAAGCGCCCTGGTGGAGGCGGCCTGGATCACAGGGCCGTCGGCCAGCGGGTCGCTGAAGGGAATCCCGATCTCTATCATGTCCACCCCGTTGGCCGCCAGGGTGCGGATGACCTGGGCTGTTCCTTCCGGATCGGGCGTTCCCGCGCAGAAATAAATGGACAACAGGCGTTCAGGCCTGTCCTGAAATAGGGCATCGATGCGGTTCATTTTCGTATCTTTTTGAAGAATTGTTCCAGTTTGCTTATGTCCTTCATGCCGGGAGCTGTTTCGAAGCGGCTGTTGAGGTCGAATCCGGCGAGCAGCGGATGGTCGAG
>JAFVED010000108.1 GCA_017478125.1 Bacteroidales bacterium
AGACCATTCAGCCCGCTGTCAAGGAAGGGTCCGACGGCCACTTCTACTGGACTCTCGACGGTGAATGGCTCAAAAACAGTTCCGGAGATAATCTCAGGTCAGTCGGTGTCGCGGCGAATGACGTGGTCATCCCGCAGATCAAGATCGAGAACGGAGATTGGATGATCTCCACTGACGGAGGATCCGTATGGTCTCATCTGGCAGATGCCGACAAGGTATTCTATTTCAGGGTAATCACCGGCATAGACCTGTCACAGGAGGATCATGTCACCTTCATCCTTTCCGACGGCGACCGGCTTGATGTGCCCCGGTTCGTGCCGATCTCGCTCTCTCTGGGAGAGGTGTCCGAGGAAAGGGTCATCTCACCGGGTGAGGTCATGAGCATCCCCTACAAGGTGGAAGGATCCGTGACCGGGGATCTTGTCATCACAAGCGGGACGGACGGCATCTACACCTCAGAGGTTATCCGCAGGGACGCCCGCGAAGGCATCGTGAGGGTCTCCTGCCCTTTGGATTACTCGGACGGGTACGTGTTCATCATGGTCCATGACGGGGGATATTCCTCGGTCAAGATGATCAATTTCCGGGAAAGGAAGATGGATATCGGGGACGGCCTCTCATACCAGATAGACAGCCACGGGGGCATCATCACGACACCGTTCAAAGCCAATTTCGAGTTCGAGACCGAGATCGGCGCCAATGAGGAAGACCCTTGGCTTCATGTGTCCAGTTCCTATACAGAAGCGAACGAGGGATCGATCATGATCGTCGCGGACCCGAACAACACGGTCTCATCCCGTTCGGGAGTGATCAACATCCGTCCAAAGGACAACCCCGGACACATCTGGGCCACAGTGTCGGTCACCCAGGCTTCGCCCTACTTCTCAATGGACGTGTCAAGGATCCAGGCTGGTTCGGACGGTGGAGTGTTCAACGTGGAGATCACCTCATACAGAGGTATTTCCGTAAAAAACTCCGAAGAAGGAGGCAGATGGGTCATATCCCTCCTTGAGAATAAAGGCAACTCCCATAAACTGACCTTGAATGTCGCCAAAAACCATTCCCCGGAATCGAGGACCGCGACTGTCGGGATCTACACAAGCGACGGAAAGGAACTCCAAGGCGAGGTCACAATCGTCCAGCAGTCCTGGGATCTGGACCATTACAAGGACATGGTGTTCCAGGTCCGGGCGAACATGGCGAACGGATGGGAAGTCTATCTCCCGGTCCGGGGCGAGATGAATTGCTTCGTCGACTGGGGAGACGGCAATGTCGAGATCATCGACAGGACACTTCCTAAGGAAACCGTTGGGAATATGGAAGATGACTGGATCCGCCATCAATATTCAACCCGGGTTCCGACGAGTTACCTGGTGGCCGTGTCCGGCTCCGTGGAGGCGCTAAACTCAAAGGAGATGCCACGTAAAGGAGCCATAACCGCCGTGGAGCAATGGGGAGACGTGGGGCTGAGGAGCATGGCCCATGCCATGGAGGGTTGCCCGAGGATCTTCTCCCTTCCGGCCGATCCTCTTGGCGCGTTCAGCGAGGTAAAGGATTTCGACAGCGCCTTCAAAGATTGCGTCTATCTGAAGGAGATTGACCCGATGCTGTTCTCACACGCGGTAAAGGCCGGGTCCTTCAACGCCGTGTTTGAGAATTGCCGCGAGCTCAAAGAAATCCCCAACCAATTGTTCCACTCGTGCGCTGAGGCCACGAACATGAACCTGATATTCAGTAATTGCCACAAAATCGGGACAATACCTCACGATCTCTTCAAAGGTCTCTCAAAGGTCATCTCTTTCAACGGATCCTTCCAATGGGACGAGTCGATAAGAGAGATTCCGGGAGATCTGTTCGCCGATTGTCCGGAAGTATTGAGTTTCAATGAGACTTTCTGTGGGAGCGGCGGTTTCAGGACCATCCCCGCGGACCTGTTCTCGCGCAACACCAAGGTCACCAGCTTTAGCGGCACATTCTATTACTGCCACGGTTTCAACGACATTCCCGGCCGATTGTTCGCTAACAATCCTGAAGTGAAGGTTTTTTCCCATGTTTTCGGCCAATGCTACGGCCTGGAGAATGTCCCCCACGAGATTTTCGACAACAACCGGAAGGTGTTTGATTTCCGCGCCGCCTTGTGGGATATAAGCATCGGGATTGAGAGCCCGCACACGATCATTGACGGGAAGAAAGTCCATCTTTACGAAAGGATCAACTACCCGGATCACTTCGTGACACCGGTCGAGACAGACGCGGCCCTGAGGCCGGACGGATGGACTGACGGAAACAATGTTCCGCCCACATGGAGGTAATCTTAAAAACTTGGATCATGAGAAAAATAAACATACTCATTATCAATGTCTTACTGCTCGCTCTCGCCGGTTGCGGCGGCTTTGTCCGTGACGAGCTTGTCCAGATGCAGCAGGAGATCGACGGACTCAGAGACCACATCGAGTCCCTCAACGGATCGGTCACCAGCGTTCACGAGATTGTGACCGAGATGGCCCAAGGAGGCTATGTGCAGACCATTGCCGAATTTTCGGCGGACGGGAAGTCCGGCTACGATCTCACCTTCAACAACGGCAAGGTCGTCAGGCTCTACAACGGTGTCACCGGTAAAGACGGTAAAGACGCGGACACGCCCAGGATCGGCATGAGGCAGGATCCCGACGGGGTCTGGTACTGGACCCTTGACGGGGAATGGCTCGAAGCCGGGGACGGAGGGAAGATCCTTGCCGCGGACAGGGACGGCATTGTCCCGTCCTTCAAGATAGCGGACGGCAAGATATTCATCTCTGTCGACAAGGGGAACACCTGGACCGAGGCCGGGGTGGACAAAAGCGCCGAGGGAATCAGCATCGTGTCCGACGCCGACGTAACCTCATTCAAAGACAGGATAGTCCTCACCCTGGCTGACGGATCCCGGCTGGAAGTACCTCGTTACCAGCCCGTTCTGGTCAAACTGAGCCTATCCGGGGAGGACAATCCCATCTCCGCCGGAGAGACTGTCCCGGTCAGATACACACTGGAGGGGAACATTTCCGGGAACACGCTCGTGACCGCCGGCACCGACGGAAAGTACAAGACCAGGATCGAACGCCTCAGCGAGAGCGAGGGAATCGTCCACGTGACATGCCCGAACATCTATTCCGACGGCTACATCTATGTGATGGTCAATGACGGGGAAGGCCACTCATCGGTCAAGGTCATCACTTTCCACAAAAGGATGATGAATTTCGAGAGCGCCTTGAGTTTCGAGGTGGACTGCTACGGCGGAACGATCTCTATCCCATACTCATGCAACTTCGACTATGACCTTGTGCCAGCCGGAGAAGCCGGGGATTGGATCCATGTCCTCGCGACAAGAGCCGAGATGATCTCCGGGACGATCAGCCTGGAGGTGGACTCCAATCCGCTCGACGAGGTCAGGACCGGAGTTCTTGAGATCCGCCCGAAGGACAACCCGGACTATGTGTATGACAGAATCATCATCACCGAGGCGTCAGCTTATTTCACGATGGACAACACCCACATCACGGTCCCTTCGTCCGGCGGGAACTATCTCAGCCGTATAACCTCATCAAGGGGAGTATCCATTGAGGTTCCGGAAGATGCCTCAGAATGGCTGCGCTGCGATCTGAAGCAGACCGGGGATTATTCCTACACCTTGACGATCAGCGTCGGAAAGAACAGGACAGACGACAGGAAAAACGCGTCCATCAAGGTCAACACAGGTGACGGAGAGCACTTGCAGGGCACGGTTTCCATAGTCCAGCTTCCGGAACAGATCGACCACCAGAGGGACCTTGTCATGACGGTCAGGGCCAATGACATTTTCGACTGGACCGTTTACCTGCCTCTTCGCGGGCAAATGGATTGCTATGTCGACTGGGGGGACGGCAATGTCGAATTGTTCGAGGGCGTTTATTATGACCCGGGAAGCATCTCTCACAAATATGCTGTCCAAGAGCCGGCCACATTCACCGTATCTGTCTCGGGAACCGTCAGCCGGATAAACTCCGAGGAGATGCCGAACAAGGGAGCCATCCTGACGGTGGAGCAATGGGGAGACCTCGACATAAGTGAGTTCCAACATGGCTTCGAGGAGTGTTCCCAATTGTCATCAATCCCTGATGACGAGCTCGGGTTTTTCGCGGATGTGACTGATTTCAGCACCGCTTTCAGACGGTGCCTGTCGCTTAAGAATATTCCTGAAGGATTGTTCTCGCATGCCCGGAACGCCGGCTATTTCACTTACACTTTCTCCGAGACTCCTGTCGAGAGGGTTCCTGAAGGATTGTTCAAGGCCTGCGCGAAAGCGACGGAATTCGGAGATGCTTTCTCCCTGTGCAAATCGCTGACTTCAGTTCCAGAGAATCTGTTTGCCAATTGCTTGGAAGCCCACAGTTTCCGTGGGACATTCAATGGCTGTTCCTCACTGCGCGGCATCCCCGAGAAGCTCTTTGACAAGAATGTCAAAGCAACCTCTTTCGAATACACATTCTACGAATGCTCCGCCCTGACAGCGATCCCTGCCAGGCTGTTCTCCAGCAACACGGAGACCACCAGTCTTAACTACTGTTTTTACGGCTGCGCGAGTATCACAAGGATTCCGTCGAGCCTTTTTGACAACAACAGGAAGATAGAGAGGATCAGCGGTTGCTTCGGATCTTGCGGATCCGTCTCCGGAGAGACACCTCACACCGTGATTGACGGAGTGAAAGTACACCTGTATGAGCGCTTTGACTACCCGGACTACTTCGTCACCCCTATTGAGACCAGATGGTGTTTCTCATCTGGCCAATACAATGACATTGAAAATATCCCCGCGGAGTGGAAAGAATGAGGAAACGATTATTCACACTGCTGACGGCCCTGACGCTCTGCGTCTCGGCCTCAGCCCAGAAATGGTCTGTACAGACAAACGCCCTGGACTGGCTCGCGCTCGGGACTGCCAACGCCGAAGTCGGGATGTCCGTCTCCCGGCATTTCTCCATCATGGCCGGAGGCCGGTACAATCCTTGGGAACTCAAGACTGGAGACCCTGAGGTTATCGTCCGGAACCAGCAGCGGACAGCCTACATCGGCGTTCGCTACTGGACATGGTACGTCAACTCCGGGTTCTGGACTGGGATCAAAGCCCAGTACCTGGATTTCTCGAACACGGGAATATGGAGGGAGGCATTAAAAGAAGGCCGCGAAGGAATCGGCGGCGGCCTGTCTCTCGGCTACACCTACATGCTCGGCAAGCACTTCAACATCGAGGCCTCGGCCGGAGCCTGGGCAGGGAAGTTCAAGGATTATCATTTTTACAGCAGTCCGGAGAAAAAACATGTCAGGGAAGAAGGTTCCAAGACTTGTCTCTACCCAGACAATCCGGCCATAAGTTTTGTTTACGTGTTCTGATGAAAGGAAGAGACACACTTGTATTGGCGGCGATGGTCCTGCTCGTCCTCTCCTGCGGGACGCAGAGGAAGGTATCCAGGATACGCCAGGAAAACGCCCAGGCCACCTTGGCCCTCGGGATGGACACCTCATTCGTCCCGAAAATACAGAACAAGAAAGTGACTCGGGACACCTTGAAAGTCAAAGATGACGACGGGCGCGAGATACTGATCATGAAGGCGGTCAAAGACAACGCCTCCGGAGAGATGGTGGCCACAGAGCAACTCGACGCCGCGGTGGTCACCGCCCGGTTCCGCAATATCGCGGAGAGGCACAACAAGATCGACCTCGCTTTCCAGGTGATCGTTCCCGCCTCAATGCAGGACAGCAAATGGCAGCTTCGCTTCTACCCGGACATGTACCTCCTGGGCGACAGCATCCGGCTGGATCCGGTCATCATCACCGGCAATGCCTACCGCAAGGCCCAGCTGAAAGGCTACCAGCAGTACAACCGGTTCCTTTCCAGGATCATCGCGGACACCACAAGGTTCATCAATCTCCGCGACCTGGAGATCTTCCTCAGGAGGAATATCCCACAAATCTACGCCTTCAAGACAGACAGCTCGTACGTCAGTGACGAGACCTTCCTCTCCATGTACGGAGTTTCCGAGCGGGAGGCCGTTGACCACTACACCAACAAGATAGCCAAAAGGTTGAACGAGAGACGCAAGTCCAGGATCGACATGATGTACCGCAAGTACGTGAAGGTCCCGATCGTCAGCGAGGGCATCCGTCTCGACACGGTCATGGTCGGAAGCAACGGGGACTTCATCTACAACTATGTCCAGACAATCAACGCCAGGCCCCGCCTCAGGAAGGTTGACGTGGTCCTGTCGGGAGAGATCTACGAGTCCGACAAGGCAATCTACGACATCCCCCGAAGCGAGCCTCTGACTTTTTACATCAGCTCGGTGTCCTCGCTGGCCGACAACACGGAAAGATACCTCACCAAAGTCATCGAGCGCCAGGCCGAGGCGAACACTACGAGCAGGATAGATTTCAAGGTTGGCAAGAGCGACATCGATCCTTCGCTCTCGGACAACGCCCGGGAACTCGCCCGGATCAAAGGCATCCTCTCATCCCTGCTGACAAACAAAGTGTTTGATCTGGACTCCATAGTGGTCACATCCTCAGCCTCACCGGAAGGGAAGGCCGAACTCAACAAAAGGCTCTCACAAGCCAGAAGCGAGTCCATCTCAAAGTATTTCGGGTCGCGCATCAAGACACTCCAAGACTCGATCGCGGCGGAGGCCGGTTTCTCCATCGACGAGTCCGGACACACCCGTCACCAAAAAAGGGTGGACATCGCTTTCATCAGCAAAAACGTTGGAGAGAACTGGGATCTGCTGGACATCCTGGTCGACGAGGACACCCTCCTCACCGAGGGCGACAAATCCAACTACGACATGCTCAAGAGGATCGGCGACACCGACGCCAGGGAATACCTGATGCGCAAGGAATCATTCTACCCTTATGTCAAGGACGTGATCTACCCGAGGCTCAGGACCGTGTCGTTCGACTTCCACATGCACCGCAAGGACATGGTCAAGGACACGGTCCACACCACCATGCCCGACTCCACCTACATGAGAGGGGTGGCCGCCCTGAAGAATATGGACTACGACGGGGCCGTCGCCCTTCTGGGTCCCTACGGTGACTTCAACGCCGCCCTGGCCTATATCGGCCTGGACCGGGATCAGAGCGCTCTGTCAATACTCTCTAAGCTTGAGAAGACCCCTTCGGTCAACTACTTGATGGCGATCCTGTATTCAAGGACCGGAGAGACGGAGAAGGCGGTTGATAGTTATCTCAAGGCCTGCCGTCAAGACAATGCCTATGTCCACCGCGGGAATCTCGATCCAGAGATATCCACGCTTATAAAGACTTACGGGCTCAACAAGGAGGAAGAGGAAGACGACCTCCTATAGCGACAAAACCGCCAGAACGTCAATTAGTTCCTTGTTGATCGGCTTGTTCATCTTGACCGCCCTCTGGATGGGGACATAGACGATCTCGTCGTTGGAGATCCCCACCATGATGTTGCGCTGGCCCTCCATCAGGGCCTCGATCGAGGCGTAGCCCAGCCTGGAGGCCAGGATGCGGTCGTAGGCGCTCGGGGTGCCGCCCCGCTGCAGGTGGCCGAGGATCGTGACCTGGACATTGAACTGGGGATACTCATTCCGCACACGGTCGGCGTAGTACATCGCCCCGCCGTGGCCGTCCTTCTTAGACTCCGATACAAGCACGATCGAACTGTTCTTACTCTTGCGCACCCCCCTTTCGATGAACTCCGCGAGCTGGTCCACATCTGTCTGGTCCTCAGGGATGATGGCGGCCTCGGCCCCGGAGGCGATGGCGCTGTTCTGGGCGAGGAAACCGGCGTCCCTGCCCATCACCTCGACGAAGAATATCCTGTCATGGGAGTTGGCCGTGTCGCGGATCTTGTCGACGCAATCCACAATCGTGTTGAGGGCGGTGTCGTAGCCGATCGTGTGATCCGTGCCGTAGAGGTCATTGTCTATCGTTCCGGGAAGCCCGATGATCGGGATGTCATATTCCCGGGCGAACTGCTGAGCCCCTGTAAGTGAGCCGTTTCCGCCAATGACGATCAAGGCGTCGATCCCATGCTTGACCATGTTCGCGTAGGCTCTCTTCCGTCCCTCCGGCTCCATGAAGGCCTTGCTGCGGGCGGTCTTCAGGATGGTTCCTCCACGCTGGATGGTGTTGGAGACAGACGAGGATGTGAACTCCTTGAACTCCTCGTTGATCAGCCCCTCATAGCCGCGATAGACCCCGATGACCTTCATGTTGTTGAATATGGCGGCCCTTGTGACGGCCCTGATACACGCGTTCATCCCCGGAGCGTCTCCCCCGGAAGTCAACACCGCAATTGTCTTTATCTCTCGCATATTTATTGATCCGTTAATATCCGGCCGTCTTTCCCGACCGGAGAACAAATATACGATATTATCAGGATTTTTTGATAATCGTGATGGGGCGCAGTTTGCCCCGTGGTAGTTAAATATTTATGAATCAGCTACTTCCTAAAATAAACTTCTTAAAAACAGAGAGATCATTTTCAGTATTGATTGATAATCAAAAGGTGACACGCCACTGGCTGATTATCAATTTATTATAATTTTGATTAAGATTATTCATAACAATATCCCAGCTCCCAGCGAGAAGACCGGCAGGAACGGGCCCGCCTCCGGCCGGGCGGTCAGCCAAGACACTCCGCCAAGGAGACTGAGTCTTTTTATGTGGAACACCACACCGCCATCCAGGAGCGCTCCGGACCCGGAATAGTCCCGGACCTTCGCCCAAGCTCCCCGCGAGTCGTTCCAGCAAAGAGTCGAGCTTCCGAAACCGGCTCCGGCGTAAAGGTCCAGCCAAGGGGTAACGGTTCCGACGACACCGGCAGCGGCTGAGAACTCACCCATCCGCCGCCCGCCTCCGGCCTCAAAAAGGGCGTTCCCGGGCGAAGTGCCATCCGAAAGGATGTCGAAGGCGTAACGCTGTGACACAAAATTGGAGCGTGCGGAGACATAGCCTCCCAGGCGGCCTTTTGTGACCGACAGGAATATTCCTCCCTGGTGTGTGTCGCCCAGGGACAGCGTCGGGATGGCGTTGAACCTCAACTGTTTCCCAGCATCTGTCATTCTGAAGAAGCCTCGCGACTGGAGAATCTTAAGATCCTTCGCCCCGGCGGCAGACAGATCCATCGCTTCGCTCAGGATGGCAGGGACGTTCATGCTGGCAGGGGCGGTCAGGGTGGCAGGGGCAGTCAGGGGGGCAGGGGCGGTCAAGGTGGCAGGGGCGGTCAGGGGGGCAAGTGGAGGCAAAAGGGTGTCTGTCATTCTGGAGGAGCCCTGCGACTGAAGAATCTCACGTTCCTTCGCCCCGGCGGCAGACAGATCCTTCGCCCTGGTGGCAGACAGATCCTTCGCCCTGGTGGCAGCCAGATCCTTCGCTTCGCTCAGGATGACCGTCGTGTCTTTCTGAGCTCTGCCCTGAGCAGGTCCGGGGGCGGGGCGGAGGCTCTCCCCGTCGTACGACTCCCGGATGGCCCGGAACCTTTCCCACTGCGCCTTGGTCATCCTGCCAGAAGCCTGCCCGAGAGTATTCCGCAGCCGGTTCAACTCAGCGAAAAGCGAAGTGACCGCCTTCTGGGACACGGCCTCCCCCGCCGCGGCCTTATCCCTCAACTCCTTGCACCGGGCCGTGATGCTCTCATAACGGTCAAGCACAGAATCCCAGTCGTTTTGCGCGCGGGAGGCCGCCGAAGCGGCCAGCAAGCACAAAAACACGGTGAATATGTACCTGAAAACGTTTCTCATCATTTTTTATTACCTTTGACCCCATGCCTCCCGAAGACTCCACATTCTTTAATGTACAGGACGATGTCATTAGTGACAGCCAGATCCTGAGCCCCTCCTCCGGCGGAGCCCAGGGTGACAGGGATGTCATTCTGAGCGGAGCCCTGAGCCTGCCGAAGGGCAAAGCGAAGAATCTGCTCCACTCCTCCGAGAACGGCTGGAGCGAGATCCGGCTCATCGACAAAGACGGTCGGCTCCGGGCTCTCAAGGCTCTGAAACCAGCCTTCCGGGGGCAAACCAAATACGAGTCCCTTCTCCGGAAAGAATATGAGATCAGCTACAGCCTCTCCCACACGGCGATCAGGGAAGTCTATGATTTCAGGAACATTCCGGGACTGGGGAACTGCATCGAGATGGAATGGGTCGACGGAGTGACTTTGACAGAATTCCTCTCCGGAGGGAAAGCCGGCGCTGACACCAGGAAAAAAATCGCCCGCCAACTCTGTGACGCTCTGACATATATTCACTCCAAGCAGATCATCCACCGGGACATCAAGCCCTCCAACATATTGATTACCCATAACGGGAACTATCTCAAACTCATCGACTTCGGACTCTCCGACGCAGACTCCTGGTCGATCCTCAAAGGTCCAGGCGGGACGGCCTCCTTCGCCGCTCCCGAACTTCTCGAAGGCAAGCCCGCCGACATCCGCGCGGACATCTATTCCCTCGGAAAAGTGATCGCCCTGCTTCTGCCTGGAGAAAAGCGCCTGGTCAGGAAATGCGTTATGGCCGACCCGGAAGAACGGTTCAAAGATGTCTCCGAGGTCAAGTCGGCGCTTGAGCGGAAGTATTGGTCCTTTCCTCAAGCCTTGCTCATTGCGGCAACCGTGGTGGCCGCAATCTGGTTTTTCGGAGCGCGAGGGGTACCGCGGGTCGGTCCGGCCATGACAAGGGGTGGCGGACAGGCGATGACGAAGGACAGCGGACCGGCGACGAGGGAAGACAACGGAGCCGCTATGGCCTCCTCTGACCCCGGGGACACGACCGTCACCGTCGATGTCGGGGCGATCGACGAGATGTTCCGCCAAGCCACGGAAATGATTGACGACGCGGGTTCTCAATAAATTTTGATCTCTTGGATTCCGGCCGAACGTCCGGCCACATATTCAGGAAGGATCCTCCCCTCCCGGCGTATTCCGGAAATATACAGGGGATGACCCTTGACAATCTCAATGACGGCGAATTCGTCTCCGGCCCGGAGTTTCGAGGTGCCGGGATCCAGCACCAGGAATTCCTGCCCGCCGACATGCTGGAGCCTCACCTCCCTGTCGGGAAGCCAGCTCAGCGACAGCTCCTGCCCGGCGGACAGGGACTCGCTCGCGACAGTCTCCGCGCTCAGGAAGGCAGAGCTCTCCTGCAACTCCAAGCACAGTGCCCTGAAACCATCCCGTCCGATGAACCGTGAAAGGATGTCGAGGGTAGTGATCCTGGGCTTGGGCTTCAGGGACATATATCCGTAAAGCCTTTTGAGTGTGGCGGTTGAGACAGGCTGGCCTGTGGCCTCATCGATTCTGGCAGATAGCGTCTCGAAATCCTTGGAAGTCGCCACCGGACCACCGAAGACTTCAGCGACCTTGCCCAGAAGGTACTCAATCTCAAGGGTTTTCTCATTCATAATATTCTATCTTCGCTTTATCGTCCTTCCTGAGGTTCCCGACAACCTGCCCTTTCGCGAGACGGATCACCGTCAGGTTGGGGCATTCCGTGCAGTCGACTTCATTGATTTTGGGACATTTGGATAAGTCCAGCGCTCGCGCGGATGTCCCCGCGCAGCGGAAAGACTTGAGCCGCGCGTTGTCGAGAGATATCGTATCGGCGGGATTGCCGTCGCAGTGGAACTCAACCAGATGGTCAAGGCCGCTGACATCAATCGACCTGAGCTTGTTGTAAGAGACCTGGAGCAGGACCAGATTAGGGAATGACTTGACATCCAGCTCCGTCAACTCGTTATAATCCACGTCCAGATATTCCAGTTCCGGATGGGAGCCAAATTTGAGGGTCTTGATGTTGTTGTATATCAAATGAATATGCGTCAACTTGGGATTGGAGGAAAGGTCCAGTTCAGTGAGACGGCCGAGACGCGCCTCGTCCCGCAAGACACCCTGAGCGTGAAGATAATTGAGGTTCGGGAAAAACTCTATCCCGGAGAGCGATTGGACATTCTCGGTGGAGAACTCGATTTTCGTGATGGCCTTCGCTTCATCAGCTGTCAACGTCCCGTCTTTGTCCGAGTCGTAGTTCCACAGCACCCAGGAGCGGAAGTTCTGATCCGGAATCTCGACCGGTTGATCTTCAGGCTGTTGACCGGGTTGGTCCGTGCCGGGTTGGGTAGGCTGGTCCATGCCAGGCTGGGTAGGCTGGTCCGTGCCAGGCTGGGTAGGCTGGTCCGTGCCAGGCTGGGTAGGCTGGTCCGTGCCGGGCTGATCTATGCCAGGTTGCTCCGTGCCGCCACCGGCCACCCCCACAAAACGTCCCGGATCCGGCAGGTCGCGAGTGCAGGACTGGCCGCCCCAAAAAGGCAGAGACACAACCAACACCAGCCGCAAGAAACACTCGGGCCAGCCGCCACGCGGATTATGTGGAAAACGCCTTATCATATCCGGGTCATTCTGCACAAAATTAGGAATATTTATCTGAATATGATCGCCCGCTCTCTCCATGCCCAATAAATGACCCGGTTATGACCCGGCCTCACCCCCTTCAACCCCACCGCCGGTAAACCTGTTTCAAGACGACGCATTGGGTCTGCCAGCTTTAGTTTTGTATCTGACTTATTATCAACCGCTTCCAAAGGGACGTTCAGCAGGCCCCCCGGATTCCGGCAGCCCTGTGAGAGACCTCGGGACTCAACCGGAAAGAACCGCTTCGGGTGGCCAGGGCCGTATCGTATCGATTCGGGGCGGGCAAGGCGCGGTTGTCCAGGCTGCCCGGTGTCGGCAAAGATGTCCCGGAAAGGATATTGTAGCCTTTCCTGATCAGAGAAACTTGGCGATCTCGTCAAGGGGTTTGCGGACAGGTTTGACCGGGTCACTGGCACGGTAGCCGAGGGCGATCACAGCCATGACCGTCTCGTTTTCCGGTATTCCGAGAAGCAGGCGGAGAGCGTCCGAATCCCGGTTCCCCATAATGAGGGTGTCGAGTCCCATTGCCCGGGCCTTCAAGACGAGGTACGAGTTGCTGAGCCCATTGTCAAAAGCACCCCAACCGTCGCCTATCTCATTGAACATGTTCCCGCGTGAAAACCCAGAAAGACCTCTGACATAAGTAGATACAATGAATATCGGAGCTCCGGCCGTCACCTTTTTGTTGCGCTCTCCGATAAGCTCCCTGACAGCGTCGGCCTTCTCGGGGCTGATGGCCACATAGTAGCGGCTGGGCTGAGAGTTTGTCCATGAAGGCGCGTCCTGGGCCGCCGAGAGAATCTCCCGCACCTGGGCTTCGGTGACGGGTTTGGACGGGTCGTAATCCCTGATGCTACGACGGGTCCGCATCACATAGTCGAACGGCACGACCGCTGAAGTGTCCTCATTTTTCTGCCCGCAGGACACGACCGACAAAAGGGCGATAGCGATAAATAATATCTTTTTCATACCGCTAAGATAGTTGATTTCTGGTTTTCAGGCAAGACGAGGCTTTTTAGAAACCACTTGCCGGCAGACCCCACTGCCGATACCCCCCCCGGAAATGACCCTATTATGACCTTGACAGAAAAACACGAAAACCTTACAATTGTATCTAGAAGAGATTCCACACGTTATGGCATATAAGTTCAACGATGATATTATTGGACAAACCCTGTACTGGATTATAACCGTGGCATTGGCAGTCGTTTTATTCCTGATTTGCCGAGGTCTGGATTATCACTTTTTCTCAGGTGTTTACTATTCAGGAAGTTCCCTTCATCTGTGGTTGCCTTGCGTATTCCTGGCTTCAACCGCTTCAATAATAATCGTTTGGCTGATTAGACGGACTACCGGAAAGCCCATTTGGTGGCTATTGGTGGCTGGTCTTGTACTTCTGACAGTATGGTTAAGCGGCTTAGCGAGGCTTCTTCCCTGGCCAATTCTCTCGGACTGTGTCCTGGGTGTACTTACCGCCAACGCGGTTTATTGGAGTGTCGTTGCCGGAGATTGGTGATTATTTAGATTAATAAACTTTAATTCATAATTATGGCACTTTTCACAATAAGAACCAAAAGGCTGAAGATCTGCAACGGAGTGCGGATCGAGCCCGGAATGACCGTGCAGGTTGTCTCCCCGTATAACAACCCGGTCACCGTCAATGGGGGTCAGGCCGTCGAGGACGCCTTCCAGCGCATGTTCGGCATCTCCCTAAAGAAAGCCAACGCGTTGAACATGTCGGATTTGGAGGTGACAAAACAATAAGGGCAATGGCGTACTACAAGTGTCCAAACTGCAAAGGGGTTTTCAAGGTGGATATGTTCGTAGATCCGGCCCCGACCGGCCCTGAGAGCTATCCGCAGATGCCCTGCCCCAGCTGCGGGCGGCTCAGTCACAGCGTGGCGGCAATAGTGTACTTTTTAGGGAAGAAAATCAATTAAATAATATAACGCGAAATGGAAGACAACGGAAAGAACTATGACCTTGGGAAAAAATTCGAGGAAGAATACGCGAAGGTCAAGCAGAGCATTCAAAAACCGAACATTCTTTTAGCTGGCGCTACCGGTGTAGGGAAAAGCAGCCTGATTAACATGGTCTTCGGCGAAGAATTGGCAAAAGTGGGTACCGGGAAGCCTGTGACACAAAGGATTGACGTATATGAGAATGACAATTGTGATGTGAGAATATTTGACAGCAAAGGTTATGAATTAGTTGATTCTGACGATGATGAGTTTTACGGTACTGTCGTGAATATGGCAGCGACAACCAAAAAGCCGGAAGACGCCATCCACATGATATGGTACTGCATCGCATCAAATGGCGCGAGAGTTCAAGACTATGACTTAAGAGCTCTCAAAGCTTTTTCCGCGCTTGATATACCTACCGCTGTCCTTTTGACAAAAGCTGATACTCCAACCGAGGAGGAGATTCTCGCGATGAGGAATCAAATACCAGATTCATTCAAGGATTCTATTTTCGAGACCTCCACGAAGATGCCGGAATATAACCACACTAAGGAATTGATTGACTGGTCTATAGAAAGACTTCCCGAATCCCTGAGGTTCGCGTTTATCTCTAGCCAAAAAGCTGATTTGAAAGTCAAACAAAAAACAGCGAGGAAATACATCAAACAACAATGCGCTTTAGCTTTTGGTGTCGGATTTGCCCCCATACCGATGTCTGACGCTCCACTGCTTATTGCCAATGAAATGTCGTTAATTGCCAGGATTTTATATTTATATGACCTAGGGTCCATTTCAGACATCATTCAAACGACAGGACTGTCATCCCTGCTTGGAGGCCTTTTAACCAGCCTGG
>JAFVED010000109.1 GCA_017478125.1 Bacteroidales bacterium
GAATTACTCCAACATCGCACGTTGGAAGCCGGATGTCATCGTCGGAGTCTCGCACCAGCGCAGCGACACATTCCGGGCGCTGGACATCATCAACACCTTCTGCGCCTACAACACCGGAGCCTATCTCGTCAGGGCATCGGTCTCCATGGGACTCGCCTCCGAGCTCGGCGGCTGCTCATGCGTCGTCGCCCCTACCGGGGAAATACTCGGCACCCTCCGTTCTGAGGTGGCCAGCCTGGATGTCACCTTCGACCCCAAGAAGAAATACCTTAAGCCGGCCGGCTATGGCAATCCGCCAGCACTTCACTCCGAGTACATTGAGATCGGCCGCAGGCCATGGAAATACCGTCCCGGCGGCGGGGCTATCGTTCCTCCTTTCGACGAGGCGCCCGCCAGGAGGCTTTGCGCCATTGACGGCCTTTCATCCCTCGCTTCCGAGAGCCTTCTCGGGGCCCTCGGTGCCGCGGCGGCAGTCGGAGCTTCTGAAATATCATTCGCGGTCAGCCCTACGGAAAACAGTTTCAAAGCCCTCGGCGAAATCCTTAGAAAACTATCCTGCCATGCGATAATGAATATCCATCTTGACGGCAAGGAGTGGAGCGTTGAAAGCATCAGGGAACTCCTCACCAACATATTCGTTTACGATGCCCTCGGGCATGTTTATCTGACTTCTTCCGACAAGGCGACTCTCGCAGCCCTGAAAGAGACAGGAACCAAGATTCCGCTGTGCCTCGCTGGTAAAGAAGGCAAGGACATCGTCGATGAGGCCGCCTCGATCGGCTGCGCCGCCATTGAGCTTCCTGCCGGGCTCATTGACGCTGAGATCGCCCGGAAAGCGGGGGAAAAAGGCTTGAGAGTAGGGGCTGTAGCCGTGACAATGGACGAGGCGGTCAACGCCCTTGACGCAGGAGCGCAAACTGTCCTGACTAACGATTATCTCGCCGTCGCAAAAGCCACGGCATTGAAATAGAATTACTTCCATTCAAACATGAAAAGACTGGCACTTATCCTGACAGCCGCTTTGGCGGCATTAGTCTCTTGTGAGACAAAGGCCCCGAAAGAAGCGACCGAGGCATTCCTCTACAGCAACCACAAACCCTACACCCGTTGGTGGTGGTTCTCTTCCGAAATCGACAAGAAAGATGTCCGGGACCAACTCATCTGGCTCAAGGACCATGAGTTCGGCGGAGTGGAGATCGCCTGGGTGTACCCCATGTTCCTCAAAACTGACACTCCCCACCCCGATTTCCTTTCACCCGAGTGGAGCGAGCCAGTTGTTTATGCCAAGAACGTGGCTGATTCCCTGGGACTTGGATGCGACTACACCTATGGTACTCTATGGCCTTTCAGCGATGTGGATCTCCCGGAGGGTGACCAGACCCGCACCTATTCCGACTCCGTTGAAGTCGCCCGCAGACCCCTGACCTGGGACCACCCCAGAGAGGCCAGGATCCTCAACCACCTGGATCGGAAGGCCTTCGGGCGATATGCCCAGAAGATGGATAAGGGCTTGGCCGAAGCCTACAAAGGATCCAAATCAGGAATATTCGTTGACTCCTGGGAGGTTGAGACGGATTATCGTTGGACTCCGGGTTTCGGAGAAGAGTTCAAAAAGCAGCATGGCTACGACATTGAGCCTTACATGAAAGAGCGCACCCTCAAGGACAAGTCCAACGAGGATGTCCTTTACGACTACATGAAGACCATGTCCGGATACGTCTTGGACGAGTTCTACATCCCTTTCACAGAAAACGCCAGGGCTAACGGCGGTTTCTCAAGAGCCCAGTGCGGAGGGGCCCCCACCGACCTGCTGACAGCATTCACAGTCGTGGATATTCCTGAGACAGAGGCGATTCTATACGAGCCATGCTTCAGCAAAATAGCCGCCTCGGCCGCAACTTTGGCCAGCAAGGACGCGGTCACCTCCGAGACATTTACCTGCATGTACGGATGGACCGGCCTCCGCTACAAGAACGGGCACGGCCAAAGTCCCCACCAGGGGCGTGAGCAGATCGCGGACCTGAAACTCGTGTGCGACGCCCTTTTCGCGACGGGAACGAACCAGATCATCTGGCATGGATTCGCTTTCAACAAGGTCGGGAGGCTCGACAACTGGTTCTACACCACCTACCAGGTCAGCACCAGGGATGAGGATAACCTCTCCGGAGAAGAGCTGACCAAGTTCAACCGCTACATGACAACCGTCTCGGACTACATGCGTTCAGGTCGCAACTACAGCGACGTGGCGGTCTATATTCCTATGGAGGACGCCTGGATGGGCGGGCCATATCCAAAGGAAGTCACCGACAAGATGGCTTGGGCTCTCGGTGAATATGAGATGCGTTACATCAAAACCCCGGAGTCCCTCAAAGGACGCCAGCCCCTCTGGGTAAACGGCCATTTCCTTTCCTCGGCAAGCTA
>JAFVED010000110.1 GCA_017478125.1 Bacteroidales bacterium
CTCCCCTGAAGAGACTGTACGGGGTCAAGGTCGACCTCCTGTCCGGAACGGCGCGGATCATCCTGGCGGTGGTTTTCGCCGCGTACATGGTCACTATGGCCGGGACCCTGGGGTTCAAGAAAGAGAAAGACAGGGTGAATGTGCTCGCCAACCGCCTGTCCATGGACCGGAATATCAGCTTGGAACTCCAGCTGAGGCTCGTGGAGGAGAAGATCGCCTCTGACCAGCTGATAGCCTCGCTGTCAGCGATCCCCAGCAGCAACAGCATCATCCAGAACAGGATCACGGAGAGTTACATGGTCGGTCTGTCCCAGGACAACGACATCATCGTCGAGCTTTTTCCCGAGAATGAGAAGAACCCGGCTGCCATCACCTATTTCACGAGGATGGTGTCGGGAGGGACAGTGATCGCCGACGGGACACGGTTCCGCTACCATAGGGACGCTGCCGGAAACAGCTTCTACACAGGCAATTTCGCATATTACAACCAAGGGAGCGGAGTGACTATGCTGCTCCTGACCGTATCCCCGAAATCCAACAGGGAGGACAGGGGCTACGCGAGGATCCTGGGATATTCCGCCCCGGGAGACGTGCTCCTGCCGGCGAGATACTCCTACGCCAAATACTCCTCCAACAAGCTCGTCTCCTATAAAGGCAATTATGCCTACTCCACCCTTCTGGACGAGGAG
Source organism: Bacteroidales bacterium (assembly GCA_017478125.1). Lineage (GTDB taxonomy): Bacteria > Bacteroidota > Bacteroidia > Bacteroidales > UBA932 > Cryptobacteroides. Next base: position 690 of record JAFVED010000110.1, read on the forward strand.
CGGAAGGAGGAGATGCTCAAGGCTGACGGAGGTTATGTCCGGGAGGGCGGTTACACCCACTTTGTCAACAACATCTCAGACGACGACCTGATCCTCCTCTCGAGGCTGAAGACCGAGGATTTCTCCTATTTCGTGGCCTTCATTTTCCTGACACTCATCCTGTACTTCTGCCTTACCTTCCTGACATTGTTCAGGAACAGGAGAAAGGTCAGGGAAAAGAACTACTACAAGTCCAGGATCAACGCGGCGATGATGATGGCACTGGTGATGACGCTAATAGTTCTCGCCTCTGTCAGCGTGTTGTTCGTGTACCGGAGGAACAACGCCAACCTCAAGTACTCGATGGCGGAGAAGACGACCTCCATCCAGACCCTTCTCGAGGCCAGGTGCCGGTTCGCGAGGGATTATACAGACCTCAACACACAGGAAGCATCCGCCGCGCTCGAGGATGTGAGCAACACGATGAAGTGCGACATCACCCTCTACACCACCCGGGGGAAAGAGTTCAAGTCCACGACGCCGGAAGTATTTGACAGGATGCTGCTTGGCACAAGGATGAACCAAGACGCCTTCGAGAACATCATCTACAAGAACCGCCGGTACTTCATCGGGAAAGAACATGTCGGCATGGTGGATACATATTTCCTGTACGCTCCCGTCTTCAACAGCCAGGGGAACATGATAGCGATCATGGGCGCCCCGTTCACCGACGAGAGCTTCGACTTCAAGTCCGAGGCCGTCCTCCACTCCATCACCATCGTGACCGTGTTCATGATCCTGCTCCTCCTCGCGCGACTTCTGATAGGCCGGGCTGTCGACAAGATGTTCAAGCCCATCACCGAGGTCGGGCAGAAGATGAACGAGGTGGACATCAACAATCTCGAGTACATATTCTATGAGAGGGACGACGAGGTCTCTACCCTGGTGAGGGCATATAACCTGATGGTCCACGACCTATACAACTCCACCAAACAACTCACCCAGGCGGAGAGAGACAAGGCCTGGGCCACCATGGCGCGTCAGGTCGCCCATGAGATAAAGAACCCCCTGACACCCATCAAGCTTCAGATCCAGAGGCTCATACGAATGAAGAGCAATGGCAATCCCGCTTGGGCGGACCGTTTCGATGAGATCTCCAAGGAGGTGCTCTCCCAGATCGACATGCTGGCCGACACGGCCAACGAGTTCTCCACATTCGCCAAGCTCTACACCGAGGAACCTGTCGGGATCGATCTCGACTCGATGCTGAAAGAGCAGATTGACCTCTTCGACAGCAGGGATGACATAACCTTCTCGTACATGGGTCTCGAAGGCGCCATGGCCGTGGGGCCCAAGCCCCAGCTCACCAGGGTGTTCGTCAACCTTATCAGCAACTCGGTCCAGGCTATCGAGAACGCTCGCGGAGAGATACAGGAGAAGGGGATGGAACCTCCTCAGGGTCAGATACTCATATCCCTTAGACTTTCCAACAGGGATGGCTACTACGACATCGTGTTCGAGGATAACGGTCCCGGAGTCAGTGACGAGAACCGCTCCAAACTGTTCACTCCCAACTTCACGACAAAAAGTAACGGCACAGGACTGGGATTGTCCATATGCCGTAACATAGTCGAGAAATGCGACGGGGAGATCTTCTACTCCAAATCATTCACCCTGAAGGGCGCCTGCTTCACTGTCAGATACCCCCGCGGCTGATCAAAGCTCCGTGGCGAAAACGTCCATGGCCTTCCGCACCGAATGTCTCTCGGAGGGCTCGGCATGGGAAGACGGATGACCGACAGCGAAAAGAGCGGAGATCTCGTAACCCTCTGTCTCCGGGAAGGCTTCCCTGACTTTGACTGGATCGAAAGACCCGACCCAGGTGCATCCGAGACCGAGATCAGCGGCGGCGAGGATGATGTGGGTACCGACGATTGTGGCGTCGGTCTCCGCCCAGTTGCGGCTGTCACACGGGCGAGTCCAGGCCTCGGCGGCGCTGGCGCCCACCATGATCACGACGGGAGCGTCAAACATGGTGTGGATAGGACGGATGCGGGCGAGAGCCTCCTCGCTGGTCAGCGCCCAGACATGGACAGGTTGCTGGTTCTTGGCGCTCGGAGCGAGACGGGCGGCCTCAAGGATCTTGGCCAACTTGGCAGACGAGACAGGGTGATGATTGAACGACCTGCAGGAGAAACGGTTCCTGGCAAGTTCGAGGAAAACATTGGATCCCTGATGCTTGTCTATATGGTGCTGCACGTCAGCAAAGGCGGCGCGGTGATGGATCCGGGATATGTCTCCAAGACGGCTCAGTATTCTTTTTTTCATAATCTTTGAAGTTCTTTTCCGACAATATAACCAGAAAAAACGAAAAATAAAAACTATCTTTATGTCACTAAACTCCATAGGTATGAAAGCGACCAAACTGACAACACTGCTCGTCTGTGCCGTAGGCGCCATCCTGTCCTGCTCCTGTGGCCGGGAACCCGCGAACTTACGTCTTCTCTACTGGAACATCCAGAACGGCATGTGGGACGGCCAGAACGACAACTACGACCGCTTCGTCGAGTTCGTGAAAGCCCAGGATCCGGATGTCTGCGTCTGGTGTGAGGCCCAGTCGATCTGGCTCACAGACTCCGACAAGGCCATGCCGAAGGAGGACCGTTACCTTATCGGCGGCTGGGGTGAGCTCGCCGCGCGCTACGGCCACAAGTATTGGGGCGTAGGAGGGTACAGGGACAACTACCCTCAAGTCATAACCTCAAAATATCCAATAACTTACATCGACAAAATCACCGGTGAGGAGCCGGACCGGACAGTAGCCCACGGAGCCGGATGGGCGACCATCGAGGTGAACGGCAAGACTGTCAACATCGTGACCCTCCACACCTGGCCCCAGGCATACGCCCCTGGAGCCGTGGACAGGGAAGCCTCGAAGGCGGACCACGGCGGGGACAAATACAGGGCGATGGAGATGGAGTACATCTGCTCCCACACCATCGGAACGGTTCCCGGAGCCAAGGACCAGCTATGGATGATGATGGGCGATTTCAACTCCCGCTCCAGGGTCGACAATGACCAGTACAAGTACGCCGACGACGACCCCAGGCTTCTTACGCATGACTATATCATCGGCAACACCCCATACGTCGATGTGATCAAAGAGAGATTCCCGGGTGAGTTCAAGCCCACTGTCGGGAGCAAGAGCTCAAGGATAGACTTCGTGTACTGCACCAGACCACTCTACGACCGAATCACTTCCGCGGATGTGATCTGGGACGGCTACACGACCCCGGTCAGGGATCCCCAGAACCTGTCCAATTTCTGGAGGCCTTCCGACCACCTCCCAATCATGATCGATTTTGACATGAGATAACTTTTAACCAATTATTTGTTTATGAGAAGAATCAGCATTATCCTACTGGCGTTGACCCTCTTCGCCTCACTCAACGCCGAAGCCGCGAGGAAAAAGGCCAGGCATGTAGTCTTGATAGGTATCGACGGATGGGCCGCCGAAGCGGTCCGCAGGGCCCCAGCAAGCGATATTCCAAACATCCGTTACCTGATGGAGAACGGAAGCTGGACTCTCGCGAAGCGCTCTGTGATGCCCTCCGCCTCCGCCATCAACTGGACCTCAATGTTCAACGGGCTGCCTACAGAGATGCACGGATTCGACAAATGGAACTCCACCAAAGGCTCCATACCATCGACTTCGGACAACGGCAACGGTATTCCGCCAACGATCTTCACAGTCATGAGGCAACAGAGGCCTTCCGCCGAGCTGGGATGCGTCTACGACTGGGGCTGCATAGGTATCCTGTCGGATTCCCTCGCGCTGGACTACAACTACTTCATCAAGACCTACCGGGGCAAGGAGACCATAATCCCCACCGAGGAATACACCAAGATTGCCACGGACTACATCAAGGATAAGAAACCCGATCTCCTCGTGTTCTACTATGGAGCCCTCGACAACGCCGGCCACCAGTTCGGCTGGTACGGTCCCGAATACATGGAGTGCCAGAAAAGCCTTGACAGAGGCGTGGGCATGGTGATCCAGGCCCTCAAGGATGCCGGAATATTCGATGACACGATCATCATCATGTCTTCCGACCACGGCGGAAAGGACAAGGGCCACGGCGGATTCACGATGCTGGAGCTCGAGACCCCGTTCATCGTTTTCGGAAATAAAGTCAAGAAAGGCAATGAGTTCCAAGAGCCGATGATGCAGTATGACACAGCGGCCACAATAGCATATATCCTCGGGCTTGATATTCCCGAGGATTGGAGGGGAAAACCCCTGAAGCGTATATTCAAGTAACGAGAGACCTACTTCTTCACGATAAGGACAGCGTCCGCGCGGAGATCAGGCCCGTCACCGGTCACACGGATTGACCCTCCCTCGCCCTTTTTGAGCGAGAAGGTTCCGAGGTGGACCCATTCACCACTGGTCTGTCCCTCAACCGTCAGGCTGGCGCGGCTGAAATCCTTCGCGCGGGATTGCCCCCCGGTCTCGATTGTGAACACAGTGTTGTCACAGCCAGTCCTCTGCTGGAAGGAATATATCTCGTACTCGCCGTCAAGAGACTCAGGCAGATTGTAAACCAACTTGTTGTCCTCGGAAGATCCATTGAATGACAAATAGGTCTTCCCGTAGGCTCCGCGGCCGTTGACGACCTCCCATCCATCGGTGCCGGTGATATATTCAGAATCCTCGTCAATCAAAGTGTCCGGTTCCCTCCCGTCGAGGTAAGGGTCGGTGGCGTAGATCTCCTGGATCTTGCTCACATCCACATCCTGCACGGCTCCCTTGCCGGCCATAGCCGCGGCGAGGCCGCTGGACTGACCCATGCCCATGAACACAGGCTCCATACGGATCGACCCGTAGGCGATGTGCGAGGCAGACAGGCAGACAGGGACAAGCAGGTTCTCGCATTCCTCGCGCTTGGGGGTCAGGCTGCGGTAGGAGATCGGGTATGGACGGCCTCCTCCCCTCTCCACATCACCCTCGTTCTTCACCATAAGTTTCCCGTCCTTCTCGATCACGAGCCTCTGGCAATTGTGGGAATCCATCTGGTAGGCGGCGAAACCAATCCCGTCGCTGATCTCGGTCTTGTTCTGGCAATCGGCCTGA
>JAFVED010000010.1 GCA_017478125.1 Bacteroidales bacterium
GCCCTCTGCCTGGACTGGAACGAGATCTTCCCCTGTCATCCTGAGCGTAACGAAGGATCTTACATCATGGGCAACCCGCCCTTCCTTGGCGCCCGCGTAATGTCCCCCGGACAGAAGGCCGACCTCATCAGCGTTTTCGGCCCGAAGTGGAAGAACATCGGCAACATGGACTACGTGACCGGATGGTACAAGAAGACCGCCGACCTGATGCTCTCCTGTCATCCTGATCCTACGGCCTGTCATTCTGGGCGAAGCGAAGAATCTCCTCTGACCGCCGCCCTCGAGTACACTAACTCCATCACCCAGGTCGAGCAGGTGGCGAACCTGTGGAAGCCGTTGATGGACAAAGGAATACATATTGACTTCGCCTGGCGCACATTCATCTGGGACAGCGAGGCCAGCCAGAAGGCTCATGTCCACTGCGTGATTGTCGGCTTCTCCCCCTGTTGTCATTCTCCGCTCGCCCCCTGTCATTCTGAGCGTAAGCGAAGAATCTACGACGGCGGAGAAGTGATCGAGGCCTCCAACATCAATGCCTACCTGATGGAAGGGGACAATGTCTTTGTCGAGAGTAGGCCCAGACCCATCTGCGATGTTCCGGAAATCAGCATCGGGAACAAACCCATCGACGGGGGATTCTACCTGTTCAAAGACGATGAGAAAGAAGAGTTTGTGAGGAAGGAACCCGGATCGGAGAAGTATTTCCGGCGTTGGTATGGTTCCGATGAGTTCATCAACCGGAGGCCCCGATGGTGCCTGTGGCTTGGAGATGCCAATCCTGTTGATTTGCTGAAACTTCCGGAGTGTATGAAGCGAATCGAGGCCGTCAGGGAGTATCGCCTTGCCAGCCCCAGTCCTGGAACAGTGAAGATTGCGGATAAACCGACACGTTTCCATGTGGAGAATATGCCCAAAGGCCATTACATAGTTATTCCCGAGGTCTCTTCTCAGAGAAGGCAGTATGTCCCTATGGGCTATATGGATGATAGTGTTCTCTGTAGCAACAAAGTTCGATTATTACCGGACGCTTCTCTGTACCTATTTGGTGTTTTAAACTCTTCCGTCCACATGGCTTGGATGAGAGTAGTTTGTGGTCGCCTCAAGAGCGATTACAGTTATTCCGTCAATATCGTTTACAACAACTTCCCTTGGCCATTCTGTCACCCAGAACGTCCCTCATGTCACTCTGAACGTCCCTCAACTCACCCAGAACGTCCCTCATGTCACTCTGAACGAAGTGAAGAGTCTGAAGATTCTTCGCTGACGCTCAGAATGACAAATGAAGCGCTCAGAATGAAAGGGGAGATCGAGCGGACCGCCAGGGGAATCCTGGATGCCCGAGAAAAGTACCCCGCGGCCACCCTTGCCGACATGTACGGCAACATGATCCTGTTCCCCGAGCTGCTGAAAGCCCACCGCGCTAACGACGCCGCGGTCCTTGAGACCTACGGCTTCCCTCGCGACGCCTCCGAATCCGACATCGTCGCCCGCCTCTTCAAAATGTACCAGGAACTCACAAAATAGCAACCGGCTATGGAAAAGAACCTTACCATACGCGGGCGCACCGCCGGATTCCTCATCTTCCATCTTTAAACCCGGGAAGACGGGGTGCGGTTGCTTTATTCCGATGAAACCCTTTGGCTCGCTCAGGACGCGATATCCTTGCTTTTTGACAAGGGACGCTCAACCATAGCAGAACATCTGCGCCTCAGGAGAACTGGCCGAAGATTCAGCTTGTCGGGAATTCCGAAAAACTGCCGCAGGCGGGAAAATTACCATGCAGAATACTATAATCCGGGTGCCGTCATATCGGTTGGCCATCGCGTCAACTCTTTGAGAGCCACCCGGTTCCGCCAGTGGTGCACAAACGTGTTCCGGCAATTCGCCATGCGATGCTACATGATTGAGATTTGACCGTCTCGTGAATATGGTCGTACATCAGGGCCAGCCCCAATACCCTGATCCCGAACCGCTTGGCATTGACGCGGAACACCGTGAAGAAGACCAGGCAGTCCTCAAAGCAATAGTAGATCGCTGACCGGTTCTTCGGCCTTCGGCACACATGGTTAGGGATGTCTGGACAGAATCTGCGGCGCCTCGGATCTACTTCGATTTCACAACTTGTTGATTATCAGGAGGTGATATTCCACCTGTTGATAATCAAACGGTTCCGGTTTTGATCTCTCCGATTTAAAGAAGCTCATTTATGGAACTACTTGATTGATAAACCTATAAGCGCCACGGCCAGACAGCCTGCCTCTCTTTTAGGGTAGGGCAACCATGCGCCGCTTACCCGCATTCTTGTAACCGGAGTATTCTTTACGCCAACACGACGCGTCGGGTGCTCCCTCCGGCGGGAACATCCCATTATAGGGATACCCACCGTCATCATACTTTATGTAACCCAGATTCATAGTCTTTTCCATTTTGTTTTCTATCAAAGTTACGGACTTTGCGGAGAATGTTCCTTATCCGCTCAGTAAGCTTGTGTGCCGGAAACTCACGAAAAATTCGTAAATTGCGTCTCGAGAACGTCTTCGCGTCTGTAGAGCTGAAAGAGGAATCAGTTACCGGGATAATCCCGGCAACTGCCTACGGTGGCAAGAATTATCAAGTTAATATCAAGTAAATATCAAGTAATCAGTCTTATATGAAAAGTGCGAACTTCTTCCTTGGCGTCATTTTGACGATCGCCCTGGCCGCGTGCGCGGGTCAGGATGTCACAGAGTCCATCCCCCTTCCGGAGCATCCGAGGCCGGATTTCGAGAGGGCGGAGTGGATCAACCTCAACGGCCACTGGGTCTTCACCTTCGATGAGGCCGCGGCATCCGCCGCCCTTTCCGGCGGCGATCTCTCCGCTTTCGGCCAGAAGATCCTTGTCCCGTTCCCCTGGGGCTCCAAACTCTCCGAGGTTGAGGACAAGGGCGACATCGGCTGGTACGGCCGTGAGATTACCGTGCCCAAGTCCTGGAAGGGCAAGAGGGTGTTCCTCGTGGTCGGAGCCTCCGACTGGGACACCCAGGTCTGGCTTGACGGAAAAGAGGTCGGCCGCCACCAGGGAGGTTACACCCCGTTCGAGTGCGAACTCTCCGACGTGCGTTTCGGCGAGGCCCAGAAGGTCGTCATCAAGGCTGATGACACATCTTCCGACTCCCACCTTTATGGCAAGCAGGGTTACGGCAACGCCCGCGGGATCTGGCAGACCGTCTATCTTGAGGCGAGAGGGGAGAACTATATCAAGTCGCTCCATTTCAGCCCGGACATCGACGCTTCGGCGGTCAAGGTGGATGTGGCTCTGGCCGCCCCGGCGGCTTCCGGAGAGGCTTTCAAGCTGGTTTTCAAGACCGGAGGCCAGGACACTTTCACCGGAGACATGGGCGGAAAAGACAAGGCAAGTTTCACTATTCCCCTCAAGGACCAGCGTCTCTGGGACCTGGACGATCCTTTCCTCTATGAGGTGACTGCCTCTCTCGGCGGCGAGGACAAGGTCGAGTCGTATTTCGGCCAAAGGAAGATCGGTGTGACGAAGTTCCCCGGAGCCGACTATAACTATGTGGCGCTCAACAACAAGCCCCTGTACCTCCAGCTCTGCCTCGACCAGAGTTACCATCCGGAAGGCTTCTACACCTTCCCGAGCGACGAGTTCATGAAGAACGAGATCCTGATATCCAAGAATCTCGGGCTCAGCGGCAACCGTGTCCACATCAAGGTCGAGGTGCCTCGCAAGCTCTATTGGGCTGACAAGCTGGGACTTCTGATCATGGCGGACACCCCGAACTTCTGGGGAGAGCCTGTCCCCGAGGCCCGCGAGGACTGGGAGAATTGCCTCAGGGCACAGGTCGAGCGCGACTACAACCATCCCTCGATCTTCGCCTGGGTCAACTTCAACGAGACCTGGGGACTCTTCACGCAAGCTCCCTCTGGGAGAGCCTACCTGCCTGAGACCCAGGAATGGGTCCGCTCGATGTACCATCTGACCAAGAGCCTCGATCCGACCCGCCTTGTGGAGGACCAGAGCGCCACCAACAAGGACCATGTCGAGTCCGACATCAACTCCTGGCACTCCTACTGCCCCGGTTGGGACTGGGACAGGGAAATCAAGTACTACTGCGACAACACCTATCCCGGAAGCCATTTCAACTTCATAGGCGGGAATGTCCAGACCGACGCCCCGATGATCAACAGCGAGTGCGGTGACGTGTGGGGCTACCACGGAAGCGCCGGAGACTGCGACTTCACATGGGACTACCACATCATGATCGACGCTTTCCGCCGCAACCCCAAGTGCGCCGGATGGCTCTACACCGAGCACCACGATGTGATCAACGAGTGGAACGGATATGTCCAGTACGACCGCTCCCCGAAGATCGACGGCCTCGGCGACCTTGTGCCGGGGATGACCATTGCGGATTTCCAGAGCCTGTACTACATCTCTGCCGTGAAGTATCTCTGGACTGTCAACAAGCCTGGAGAGACGGTCGACCTTCCTTTCCACGGCTCTTTCATGACGGACAAGGATCCGGGCAAGCTGGTCCTTGAGACCGAGCTTGTCGGGTATAATGCTCTCGGCGAGTTCAAGACCTTCGGAAGCCATTCAATTCCAGTCGCTTTCGAGCCTTGGCTCAGCAAGGAGGTCGCCACCGGGAAGGTCGAGATGCCTTCCGAGAACGGTCTTTATTGGCTCAGGATGACTCTGAAGAACGACAAGGGCGAGGCCCTGCACCACAACTTCACCACTTTCAGGGTGAAAGACGCCAAGAGTCCCGTCCCGGAGAAGACCCGGATCCTGACCTTCGCCCCCTCGTCCTACACTGCCTCCGAGTGGTCCAACGGACAGTCCTCGATCTATAATGGGCTGAAAGAGAACGGTTTCGGTCACGGGTATTATGAATATACCCTCACTCTGCCCAAGGATCTCGACCTGGAGAGCGTCCGTTCGGCGGCCCTGGTCTTCGAGGCTTCCGCGAAGGAGAAGTTCGGAAAGGACAAGGATGGTGATGAGATCCAAGGCGACTACATGCTTGGCAAGGGCACTTTCGACCACTGCAAGTCGCTGAACTCTTACGCCATGACCGACACGACCCTCTGGCCTTCCAAACTGGAAGTCTCTGTGAATGGGAAGGTTGTGGGTAAGGTCGACCTCGCTGACGACCCGGCTGACCACAGGGGAATACTCTCCTGGGGCGCCCAGCCCGCCGAGCGTGAGATGCGTGAGGGGGGCTCCTACGGCGAGCTTGTCAAGGTGGAGATCCCGCTTAGCGGCATTCCCGCGGACGAGATCCTCAAGACAAGACAGGTCAAGATCCGTTTCTCGGTTCCTGAGTCTGATCTTGACGGGGGACTCGCCATCTACGGCAAGGATTTCGGCCGCTATCCCCTTGATCCCACCATCATTCTGAAAACCAAATAGTTGTCATTCTGAGCGAAGCGAAGAATCTGAAATTTAAAGAATGAAAAACTCAATTATCCTGTCAACTATAGCGGCGCTGGCACTCGTGTCCAGCGCCGTAGCCCAAAATATCAATCCCGACAAGGTTTACCGGATCGCCACCCCTCAGGGGCTTGTGATGGACAACCAGGGAAGTGTCATGTCGGAGGGGACTATCTGTCTCGCGGCTCCGGAGGAGGCCAGCCCGGCCCAGGCTTGGATATTCAGGCCGGCCGGTGACGGGGCGTATCTTCTCCTTAATGGTTATTCTTCCCAGGCTATAGACAACGACGGGGCGAAAGCCGGCGAGGAGCATCATGTCATCCAGTGGCCTGGAAACAAGTCCAACACGAACCAGCAGTGGGTGGTGAAACCCCTCGGGGACGGATCGGTCGTCTTGACTTGCGTCACGAGCGGCATGGCGCTTGGTCTCAGCAGACCGGGAAGGGTCGGTGACGAGGTGATGCAGGTGAGCCCTGACGGGGACGGTGAACTTTTCAGGTGGATTCTCCAGGAGTCTGACGCTAAGGTGGAGGTCGTCGTCCCGAAAACGTCCTCGAAAAATGATTGGGAGAACGAGAAGGTGTTCGCTGTCAATAAATTACCCGGCCACGCCACCTTTATCCCCTTCGCCTCGGAGGCGGAGATGGTCGCCGACCCGGCTTATGGCAAGCCTTGGGAAAGGACCCTCTCCAGCCGGTACATGCTCCTGAATGGGAAGTGGAAGTTCAGCTGGGTCGCCGATCCCGAAGACCGTCCCGCCGGTTTCCAGGCTCCCGGCTACGATGTGTCCTCCTGGGATGAGATAGAGGTTCCTTCCTCCTGGGAGATGAAAGGCTACGGCACTCCGTTGTACACCAATGTCACCTATCCCTTCCTGAACAATCCTCCTTTCATCCAGGCGCAGCTGGGCTACACGATGGTCTCTGAGCCCAATCCGGTGGGATCCTACCGCAGGGAGTTCACCCTTCCCTCCGACTGGGCGGGGAAAGACGTCCTGCTCCATTTCGACGGGGTGTATTCCGCTTTCTACGTCTGGGTCAACGGCAAGAAGGTCGGCTACGGCCAGGGAGCCAACAACGACTCCGAGTTCGACATCACAAGATACGTCAGAAAGGGGAGGAACACCATCGCCGTCGAGGTCTACAAGTGGAGTGACGGCAGTTACCTTGAGGACCAGGACATGTTCCGGCTCGCCGGGATCCACAGGGATGTCTATCTGGTGGCGAGGCCTAAGGTCCATTTCAAGGATTTCCGTACGGAAACGACTTTCAATGAGGATCTTTCGAGCGCTTTCCTGTCCGTCTTCGCCTCCGTGGGCGGCAAGGGAGCCACCGTCAGGGCCTCGGTGTACGACCAGGAGGGGAACCAGGTCGGAGTCGCCCCCGCCGGAGGGACGGAGGTCTCCCTCGGAGTTAGGGTGGACAATCCGAAGCTCTGGTCGGCGGAGAAACCTTACCTCTACACCGTCCGGATGGAGCTTGTTGACAATGCCGGAAAGACGCTTGAGTGCACTTTCTTCAAGCATGGGTTCCGCAAGGTTGAGTTCAAGGATAACAAGCTCTATGTCAACAATGTGCTGACCTATCTCAAGGGCACCGACCGCCACGACATAGACCCTGTCCACGGCAAGGCCGTACCTGTGGAGACGATGTTGAGGGACATTCTCCTCATGAAGCGCCACAACATCAACACAGTCCGCACCAGCCATTATCCCAACGACCCTAAGATGTACGCCATGTACGACCACTTCGGCCTGTACATCATCGACGAGGCCGACCAGGAATGTCACGGGAACAGTTCCCTCTCGGACACCCCGTCCTGGGAGGGGGCGTACATTGACAGGGCGGAGAGGATGGTCCTGCGGGACCGCCTCCACCCTTCTGTCATCTTCTGGTCGCTCGGCAACGAGTCAGGCGAGGGCTCCAACATAGTCGCCGAGCGGGATGCCGTGCGCCGCCTGGACAGCCGTCCGGTCCATTACGAGGGCATGAACAGCGTGGCCGACATGGATTCCCAGATGTACCCTTCCCTTGAGAGCATGGAGAAGAGGGACAGGAACGGGGCTGACAAGCCTTATATCCTTTGCGAATATGCCCACGCCATGGGCAACGCCATCGGCAACCTCTCCGAGTATTGGGACTACATCGAGAACAAGTCCGAGAGGATGATCGGAGCCTGTATCTGGGACTGGGTGGACCAGGGGATCACCAGGTTCGGCGAGAACAACGGAAATCTCTATTTCGGAGGCTCTTTCGGGGATATGCCCAACGACAATGATTTCTGCATGAACGGGATCATCACCGCCGACCGCAGGGTGACAGCCAAACTGCTGCAGGTCAAGAAGGTCTATCAATATGTCAAGATAACCCCGGCCTCCGAGCCCGCCGGAGGGGAGGTGCGGCTGCGCCTCGAGAACAGGTACACCGCCTACGACCTCTCCGAGATGGAATTGGGCTACAAGGCCCTCCGGAATGGCCTCCAGGTGGCCTCTGGGAAGATGACCCTGCCTCAGACCGGTCCCTGGAAGTCCTGCGAGGTCGCTGTACCCGTCGGGGAATCTCTTTTGGAGGACAAGGACAACGACGTCACCCTGCAGGTGGAGGTGGCCTTGCGGGAACCCTCCCGGTGGGCTGACGCCGGCCATGTCGTGGCTTCCGGTGAGATTGTCCTGAATGAGCCAGCTCGTACTCTCGGAAGGCCAGAGCCGTCCGGAGCCCCCTCTCTCAGGACATTCGTCGAGGAAGACCGTTACCTGTGTACCGGAAACGACAGGTTACAAGCGCGTTTCGACAAGCTTGAGGGGAGGCTGACAAGCCTCGTGATCGGCGGGAGCGAGATCCTCCACATGCAAGGCGGCCCCGTGTTCAACGGCTACCGCTTCATCAGCAACGACGCCGAACGCTTCAAGACTGTGGACATCCATGATCCTCTCTCCACATCCTCGAGACTGTCGCGTTTCAAGACTTCCGAGGACGGCGGAGTGTTACGGGTCGAGACTGAGCTGATTGCCACTGTCGGAAAGGTCGAGGTGCCTTACAGGGTAGTGTATGAGGTGGATCCGTCAGGCTACGTCGATGTCACCGCCTCATTCTCTCCCGGGGAGGATTTCACCCTCCACCGGCTCGGCCTGAGGATGCTCCTTGATCCCGCTCTCGAGAATGTCACCTGGTACGGCCGGGGCCCGATGGAAAACTACCGGGACAGGAAGGATGCCGCTTTCCTTGGGGTATATTCCTCCACCGTCACTGACATGGCCGAGCCATACGCCCGCACCCAGACAATGGGAGGGAGGACTGACACGAGGTGGATCAGGCTCTCGTCCTCCGACGGAAGGGCTGTCAATATCATGGCCGAGGCTCCCTTGGAGTTCTCCGCCCAGCATTTCACGGACGAGGAGATATTCAGCGCCAAGTATTTCCACAATCTTGACAAAGTTCGCCGGGGCGAGGTTGTCCTCAGTCTCGACTGTTTCATGGACGGTCTCGGGAACGGGAGCTGCGGCCCCGGGACCCTGCCGGAGTACAGGATCAAGCCAGGAGAGACTTATTCCTTCAAGTTCAGGATTGCGGCCGGAGAATAGGCTTCCGGAGCCGCGCGGAGGCGATAAAAACGGTTTTTGCGCAATATGGGTAGTAATTAGCGTAAATTTCCAATTGAATAAAATTGGGATTTATTAAATTCGCATATTCTTAAACCGGTTTAAACCGCTTACCTTTACTTGATTTGCCATGGCGCGGCTTCTGTTGATGACCGATTTTACGGAATCGTATGCGAACAAATTGCTGAAAGGAATTGTCCGTTACTCCCATGATCATGATCCGTGGGTGGTTTGCAAGATGCCTCTGTCGCTCAGGGACAGCGGCCGCATGGATGAGGTCGTGAAGTTCGCGGTGTCGTGGAAGGCTGACGCTGTCATCGGACAGTTTCTCTCGACTGATGACGTGGATGCCTTCAGCCGTCAGGGGATAATCGCTGTCGCGCAGGACTATCACCAGCACTTTCCGTCAATCTGCAATATCTGCGGTGACTATGAGGCCTCCGGGAGGATATGCGCGGATTATTTCATAAAGAAAAGGGTCCATAATTTCGGTTTCTTCGGCCTGAAGGGCATGGTGTGGTCGGACGAGCGCAGGGACAGCTTCTTCGATGAGATACGTTCCAGGGTTCCGGACGCCACCCTCTCTACGCTTGAGAGTTACGACATCAGCGCGACCTGGTGGTACGATCTCGACAAGCTCGCCACATGGCTCCGGGAGCTTCCCAAGCCTGTCGCCATCCTCGCCTGCGATGACAACCGGGCCTATTATGTGGTCGAGGCCGCCAAACAGGTGGGAGGGGATAACATGCGAATCCCCGAGGACATCATGGTCCTGGGGATAGACAATGACGAGGCTCTTTGCCAGCTGTGCTCTCCCCAGTTGTCCTCCCTGAACCAGGACACGGAGGAGGCGGGCTACAACACGGCCAGCCTGATCAATGAGATGCTTTCCCTGCCTAAGGGGGAGTGGGCGGGGCATATCCGGAACATCATAGTCAAGCCCACTTTCATCACGACCCGGCGCTCCACCGATGCCGTGCTGCACCCCAACCCTTATATTTCCAGGATTCTCTACCACATCAACAAGAGCATCGGCGAGCACTTCTCCGTGGACGATGTCGTGGCCTTGGTCCCGATGTCCAGACGGTTGCTGGAGAACACGTTCCGCCGTGAGATAGGCACTTCGATCTACCAATACGTCATCAGGGCCAGGGTAGAGAAGATGAGGGACCTGATGGTCAACGGCTATCCCCCTCTGGTCTGCGCCGACATGCTCGGGATGGACTACAAGATCTTGGCCAGGAGCTTCAAGAAGATCACCGGGAAGACTCCGAGAGAATTCTATGACAGTTTGTATAATATTTGACTATACTTATGAGACGTTTGTTTTTCCCTTTGATGGTGGCGCTGGCCGCCATGTTCTCCTCTTGCGAGAAAGACGCCCAGAGGCTTGTCATCATGACTTTCGACGGGCTTCGTTGGCAGGAGCTTTATTCAGGAGCCGACTCCAGCCTGGTCGGTAATCCCAAGTTTGTGGACAATCCGGAGGCTTTGAAAGCGAAATACTGGCGCCAGACCCCCGAGGAGCGCCGCTCTGTCCTGATGCCTTTCACCTGGAGCTATATCGAGAAGAACGGCTTCATGGTAGGAAACCGCTTTAAAGGCAGCCAGTTCCAGGTCTCGAACAGCATGAGTTTCTCCTATCCGGGCTACAGCGAGATGTTTTCCGGCTGGGCCGATGACGAGAGGATCGACAGCAACAACCCCAACCCCAATCCCAACCCCAATGTGCTTGAGGCCGCCAACAAGGATCCAAGGTACAAAGGCAGTGTCATGGTCTACGGGTCCTGGGAGTCGATCAGGTACGCTGTCAACAATGAGCGCGGCGGGTTCCCCGGAAGTGTCGCCTACGAGCCGGATGTGGCCTCTTCCAGGACCCCGGCCCTGGAGCTGATCAACTCGATGCAGGAGGGCATGCCCCACTTCTGGGGCGAGGAGCGCTTCGACGCTTTCACCTACGCCTACGCTCTTGAGACGATGAAGAAAGACCATCCCAAGGTGATATGGATCGCGTTCGGAGACACTGACGAGTGGGCTCACTCCGGGGAATACGACCTTTATCTGGACGCGGCCCACTACACCGACGACATGATCCGCAAGATCGTGGAATACTGCGAGAGCGATCCTTTCTACAAGGGCAAGACCACCTATCTGATGACCACCGACCATGGCCGCGGCAACAAGGCCGCCTTCACCGGCCACGGATCCGGCACAAGAGGCTCCGAGAACACCTGGATGATGGCTTTCGGAAAGGGTATCGAGCCTCTCGGCGAGACGACGGACAACGGCCCCTTGTACACAAGGCAGTTCGCGGCCACGATAGCCTCGGTCCTCGGTATTGACTTCACGCCCGGCAACGGGGAGAAACAGCCGCCGGTGGATCCAAGGTTCAAGGGCGAGCCGCTCAATGACAATTTCGCCGTGAAGGACGCCGGATATTTCCATGAGATCAAAGCCGTCCCCAAGGGTAACGGTGTGAGATTCAAGTATTTCGAGGGGCCTTTCTTGAGTGTTGACGATCTCGCCAAGGCTAAGGTTCTCCAGACCGGCCTGGTGGATGTCCTCTCAGCGGACGGGGCCAAGTCCGACGACCATTTCGGCTTCGAGTACACCACTCTCCTGAAGGTCCCGACCTCAGGCCGTTATACCTTCACCCTCTCCTCCGACGACGGTTCCAGACTCTATCTCGACGGCCAGATGATCCTTGACAACGACGGGAGCCACAGCGCCAATTTCGAGGAGGTCTCCCTCGCTATGGACGCTGGTTTCCACCGCCTGAAGGTCCTGTACTTCGACGACTATTCCGGCGAGATCCTTGAGGTCGGGCTCAAGGGGTGCGGGCTGAACTACGACAATATACCAGCCTCGATGCTCTTCTACGAATAACAACCCCCGGCGATGAGAAAAACACTGCTTCCCCTGCTGTGCGCGTGCGCCCTGCTCGCGTCCTGCTCCAAAAGCGACAATGATCCCAAGGTGATAGTCTTCACCATGGACGGCTTCCGCTGGCAGGAGTTGTTCACTGGCGCCGATTCCGCTCTGGTGAGGGATTCCCGTTTCGTGAAAGATCCCGATGCCCTGGCGGCGAAGTATTGGAGACCCGCTCCCGAGGAGAGGCGTCAAGTCCTGATGCCTTTTGTCTGGAGCTACGTGAAAGACAATGGGTATCTTCTTGGCAACAGGCTGAGAAACAGCTTGTTCCAGGTGTCCAACGACAAGGCCTTCTCATATCCCGGCTACAGTGAGATGTTCTGCGGCTGGGCTGATGACGAGAGAGTCATTGAGAATGATCCGGTCGGCAATCCGAACACAAGTGTGATGGAGGTGGCCGCGAGGGATCCCCGTTACAAGGGGCATGTGATGGTCTACGGTTCCTGGGGGTCGATCCGTTTCGCCGTCAACAATGAGCGGGGGAACTTCCCGGGGAGCACTGCCTATGAGCCGAATGTGTCGCCTTCCCCGAGCCCGGAGCTGAAGATGATAGACCTGCTCCAGGAGGGCTTGTTCCCGGATGATGTCACTGACGAGCGGCCGGACGGCGTGACCTACGCCTATGCCCTCCAGACTGTCAGGAACGACCATCCGAAGCTCCTTTTCGTGTCTTTCGGAGCGACGGACGAGTTCGGCCACGGCGGGAAATACGACAAATACCTTGACGCCGCCAGGGTGACTGACGCTGTCCTAAGGGACCTTGTCGAGACTTGCGAGAGCGATCCTTTCTCCAAGGGCACGACCACCTATCTTCTCACCACTGACCACGGGCGCGGCAAGGAGGAGCGTTTCAGGGCTCACGGAGCCGACATCAGGGGAGCGAGCCATACATGGCTGGCCGCCTGGGGCAAGGGTGTCCCGGCTCTCGGCGAGACTTCCGGCAACGGCCCGTTCTACACGAAACAGCTTGCCTCCACGGTGGCGGACCTGCTCGGAATAGATTTCACTCCGGACAACGGCGAGAGAAGCGATCCTTTGGATCCGGCATATCACAAGGATCCGGAACCTCCGGTCGCCGAGGCGGCCTTCGGGGCGGTCAAAGCTTCCCCGAAAGGACATGGGGTGCGCTACACCTATCACGAGGGCGATTTCATGAGCGTCGGCGAGGTTCTTGACAGCCCTGTAAAGGCCACGGGCACCATCCCGTTCCTGTCTACCTCCGCAAAGTTGAGGGAGGACCATTTCGGCTTCATCTTCAATACTTTGATGAAGATAGAGAAGGATGGCCTATATCTGCTTTCCCTTGCCACCGACGATGGGGCGAAACTCTATCTGGACGGGACGCTTCTTTTCGACATAGACCGCGACGGGGGTGGCTTCGAAGAGAAGTGGTTACAGCTTGAGAAGGGCTTCCACCGGCTTGAGATCCCCTATTTCGAGAATTACGGCGGAGAGACCATCGAGGTCGGCTTGACAAGCGAAAGCATCGATGTCGAGCAGCTGCCCGCATCGATGCTCTGGTACGATTGACAAGTCAGGAGCCTTACTTTATAACTCCAAGTTCTTTACCCACCTTGACAAACGCCGCTATGGCTTTGTCGAGGTGTTCTTTTTTATGGGCGGCGGAGAGCTGCACCCTGATCCTGGCCTGGCCCTTGGGGACCACCGGGTAGTAGAATCCGGTCACGAATATTCCCTCTTCTGCCATCTTGGCGGCGAATTTCTGGGAAAGGGGAGCGTCGTACAGCATCACGGCGCAGATGGCGCTCTGGGTGGGCTTGATGTCGAATCCGGCGGCCATCATAGCCTCACGGAAGTACTTGACATTCTCCTGCTGACGGTCGTGGAGCTCGTCGCTCTCGCCGAGCATCTTGAGCATCTCGATCCCGGCGGCGACGATCATCGGCGGCAGGGAGTTGGAGAAGAGATAAGGCCTCGAGCGCTGGCGCAGCATGTCGATGATCTCCTTGCGTCCGGTGGTGAATCCGCCCACTGTGCCTCCGAAGGCCTTCCCGAGGGTGCCGGTGAAGATGTCTATGCGTCCGTAGCAGTCAAACTGCTCGGCGACTCCGCGGCCTGTCTTTCCGACGACTCCTGCCGAGTGGCTCTCGTCGACCATCACGAGGGCGTCGTATTTCTCCGCGAGGTCGCAGATCTTGTCCATCGGGGCGACGTTCCCGTCCATCGAGAACACACCGTCGGTGCAGATGATCCTGAACCTCTGCGCCTGGGCCTCCTTGAGGCAACGCTCCAGGTCTT
Organism: Bacteroidales bacterium; assembly: GCA_017478125.1. Classification (GTDB taxonomy): domain Bacteria; phylum Bacteroidota; class Bacteroidia; order Bacteroidales; family UBA932; genus Cryptobacteroides. The sequence goes on from JAFVED010000010.1 coordinate 14,220, forward strand.
CCATGTCGGCGTTGGCGTAGCGGTAACGGACTGCCTTGCAGAGGCGCACGCCGTCGATGATGGAGGCGTGGTTGAGCGAGTCGGAGATGATCGCGTCCTCCGCGGTCAGCAGCGGCTCGAAAACTCCGCCGTTGGCGTCGAAGCAGGAGGCGTAGAGGATAGTGTCCTCAGTCTTGAAGAACCTTGAGACGGAAGCCTCGAGCTCCTTGTGGAGGTCCTGGGTGCCGCAGATGAAGCGCACGGAGCTCATTCCGAACCCTCTCTCGTCCATGGCCTTCTTGGCGGCCTCGATGAGCCTCGGGGAGTCGGCAAGGCCCAGATAGTTGTTGGCGCAGAAGTTAAGCGCCTTGCTTCCGTCCTGGAGAGTGATCTCGGCCGACTGGGCCGAAGAGATGTTCCTCTCGTTCTTGTACAAGCCGGCTTCCTGGATGGAGGCGAGCTCGGCTTTCAAATGATCCTGAAATTTGCCGTACATGTTTATGAATGATTATTTAGTTTTATGTTTTACGAAAAAAATGTAAATTTGTGCCCGCTAATTTAGCAATTTAACCGCTATCTGCAATGAAAAATGTGCTTGTAATCGGGTCAACCGGTCAGATCGGCTCCGAGCTTACGATGAAGATCAGGAGAATGATTCCTGAAGGCAATGTTGTCGCTGGATACATCAAAGGGGCAGAGCCCAAAGGGGAACTGCTCGAGAGCGGACCTGCCGCCGAGGCCGATGTCTGCGATGGGGAGCAGCTTCTGGAAGTCGTGAGGAAGTATAAGATCGACACGATCTACAACCTCGCTGCGCTTCTCTCGGCTGTCGCCGAGAGGAAACCCCAGCTCGCCTGGCACATCCAGATTGACGGTCTTATGAATATTCTTGAGATCGCGAGGGAGAACGGCTGCGCCGTGTTCACCCCCTCCTCGATCGGGTCGTTCGGTCCGGAGACCCCTCGTAAGGACACCCCGCAGGACACGATCCAGAGGCCCCGCTCCATGTACGGCTGCACCAAGGTGGCGACAGAGCTTCTGAGCGATTATTATTTCCACAAATACGGTGTCGACACCCGCTCGGTCCGGTTCCCCGGATTGATCTCCAATGTCACCCTGCCCGGTGGCGGAACCACCGACTACGCCGTCGAGATCTATTACGCCGCCGTGAAGGGAGAGGAATTCGTCTGCCCGATCGCCCCGGGGACCTTCATGGACATGATGTATATGCCGGACGCCCTGAAGGCCGCCGTCGACATCATGAACGCCGATCCCGCGAGGCTTGTCCACCGCAACTCATTCAATATCGCCTCGATGAGCTTCGACCCCGAGATCCTCAGGGCCAAGATCGCCGAGCATATTCCCGGTCTCAAGATGCGCTACGAGGTCGACCCTGTCCGCCAGGCCATCGCCGAGTCCTGGCCGGACAAGATGGATGACTCCTGCGCCCGCGAGGAGTGGGACTGGAAGCCTTCTTACGATCTTGAGGGCATGACCGTCGACATGATCGCCGCCCTTCGGGAGAAACTCCTTTAAGTCAGCTCTTTACCCCTCCGCATAGAGGGAGATGAGATTAAGTATCACCTCCGCCGCCTTCTCCATCGACTGGAGCGGGACAAACTCCATCTTGCCGTGGAAGTTGAGCCCTCCAGCGAATATGTTGGGGCAGGGGAGACCCATGAAGCTGAGGTTCGCCCCGTCCGTGCCTCCGCGGATAGGTTGTATCTTGGGCTTGACTCCGGCCATCTCCATGGCTTTCACCGCCTTCTCGACCACATGGTAGTGCGGCTCGACCTTCTCCCGCATGTTGTGGTACTGGTCCTTGACGACAGCGGTGGCGGTACCTTCTCCGTATTTTCTGTTTATGAAGTCGGCGCAGTCCTGGATGACGCTTTTCTTCTTCTCGAAAAGAGCCTTGTCGTGGTCCCTTATGATGAAGGACATGTCCGCCTCCTCGACTGAGCCCGAGAAACCGATCAGGTGGAAGAATCCCTCATAGTTCTCGGTGTATTCCGGCCTTTGCTCCACAGGAAGCAGTGAATTCAGCTCCATTCCTATCAGGAGGGCGTTCCGCATCTTGCCCTTCGCGCTGCCGGGGTGGACATTGCGGCCCTGGATGTGGATCTTCGCCGAGGCCGCGTTGAAGTTCTCGAACTCAAGCTCGCCGATCTCTCCGCCGTCCATCGTGTAGGCGTAGTCGGCGCCGAATCTCCCGACATCAAATTTGACCACCCCGCGGCCGATCTCCTCGTCGGGAGTGAACCCGATCTTGATCTCACCATGCTTGAAATCAGGATGTTCCGTTATGTATTGGACCGCATCCATGATCTCCGCCACTCCGGCCTTGTCATCGGCTCCCAGAAGGGTAGTGCCGTCGGTCGTGACCAGGGTTTGCCCGACAAAATGAAGCATCTCAGGGAACTCGGAGGGCTTCAGGGCCAGGCCCGGAACTCCCTTGAGCTCTATCTCGCCTCCGTCATATTCCTTGATTATCTGGGGTTTGACATTCGCCCCGGAAGCGTCGGGGGCGGTGTCCACATGGGCGATGAATCCGACCGCCGGAACCTTGCCGCCGATGTTTGAGGGGATGGTGCCCATCACGTAGCCGTACTCATCGAGAGTGGCCTCGACACCCATTGCCTGGAGCTCGTCCTTGAGCATCCTGAGGAGGTCCAGCTGTTTGGCCGTGGAGGATTGGCTCCCGGAGTTCTCGTCGCTCTGGGTGTCCACCGCGACGTACCTTAAAAACCTGTCGAGTATCTTTTCCATATTTATGTCATTCTGGATTTATGTCATTCTGAGCGAAGTGAAGAATCTTTTGTTCTCATTGAAGATACGACCATGTAGGCGATGATCGCGATGAACGGGATGATGGCGATAGCCTCTCCGTAAGAGGAATACCAGCCGTCCAGGAACCAATTGACATTGAAGAACTTGAGTAGCGCGCTCACGACACCCATCAAGGCGCCGCCGGCGATGAAACCGGAAGCGATGAGGGTTCCCTTGTTCAGCCTCTCGTCATTGGTCTTCTTGTCCTTTGTCCTCGTGCTGACGTACCAGGAGATCGCCCCGCCCACCAGCAGGGGAAGGTTGAGGTCGATGGGAATGAACATGCCGAGGGCGAAGGCGAGGGCGGGAACCTTGAAGACCGTCAGCATGATGGCGATCACGGCTCCGATCCCGTAGAGCAGCCAGGGGGCTCCGCCGCCGTTCATCATCGGCTGTATCACGGCGGCCATGGCGTTGGCCTGAGGGGCAACCAGAGCCTGGTCTCCGACGAACCCGTATGTCTTGTTGAGCACCAGCATGACCCCGCACACAGTGGCGGCGGCTACGGCGACTCCGACAAACTTCCAGCCTTCCTGCTTCTTGGGCGTGCTGCCAATCCAGTAACCGATCTTGAGGTCGGTGATAAAGGACCCGGCGACGGAAAGGGCTGTGCAGACGACTCCTCCGATGATCAGGGCGGCGGCCATCCCGGCGTTGCCTTTGAGGCCGACCGCGACAAGGATCAGGGAAGCTATGATCAGGGTCATCAGGGTCATGCCGCTGACCGGGTTTGTGCCGACTATCGCGATGGCGTTGGCGGCCACGGTCGTGAACAGGAAGGAGATCACCCCAACGATCAGAAGCCCCACGAGGGCTTGCCAGATGTTGCTCACGACTCCTCCGAACGCGAAGAAAGCGAATATCGCCAGGAGGGTGATCACGATCCCGAAGACGATGGTCTTCATCGGTATATCCTCCTGGGTGCGGAGATCCTTCGCTTCGCTCAGGGTGACAGGATTGGAGGGATTGCCTCCCGACTTGGCCGGGGAACCCTTGAACTCCCTCACGGCGAGTCCCACGGCGGATTTTATCACGCCGAACGATTTGATGATGCCGATGATCCCGGCCGTCGCTATGCCTCCGATGCCGATGTGTCTCGCGTAGTCCTTGAATATCTGGTCGGGGGACATCTCCCCGATGGTCAGGGTGACGCCAGTGTTCATGAGGTCGATGACCTGCCCGCCCCAAAGGATATTCATGAGCGGGATAATGACGAGCCAGACCAGAAGGCTTCCGCAGCAGATCACGAAGGCGTATTTCAGGCCGATGATGTAACCGAGGCCGAGGACTGCGGCGCTGGTGTTGATTTTGAGCAGGACCTTGGCTTTGTCCGCGATTGTCCTTCCGACCCCGAGCACCGTGGTCGAGATCGTGTCGGACCAGGTGCCGAAGGTGCTGACGAGAAAGTCGTAAAGGCCTCCGATCAATCCGCTCGCGAGGAGGGTGCCGGCTCCTTTACCGCCCTCTCCGCTGACAAGGATCTGGGTGGTGGCGGTGGCTTCCGGGAAGGGATATTTCCCGTGCATCTCTTTCACGAAATACTTCCGGAAAGGGATCAGGAACAGTATTCCCAGGACTCCGCCGAGCATGGACGAGAGGAACATCTGGGCGAAATTCACCTCCACTCCTAATATATATATCGCCGGGAGTGTGAAGATCGCTCCCGCGACGACCGCGCCGGAGCAGCCTCCGATCGACTGGATGATCACATTCTGTCCGAGGCCTTCCTTCTTGCCGAGGGCGCTGGTCAGGCCTACGGCGATGATGGCGATGGGGATGGCCGCCTCGAACACCTGTCCGACCCGGAGGCCCAGGTAAGCCGCGGCGGCTGAGAAGATCACGACCATGAGCAGTCCGACGGCCACTGAATACGGGGTAACTTCGGACCACTGCCTCTCCGGGCTGAGCAGAGGCTGATACTCCTCACCAGGTGCCAGTTCCCTTTGGGCGTTCTCCGGCAAAGCGTTACGATTTTCTTCCATAGATGTTATAATTGGTCTCATAAAGATAAAGAAAAAATTTTTTCGAAAAAAATTTGGCGGATTAAAAAAAGTTCGTACCTTTGCAGCCCGCTTCGAAAAGAAGCACAAGATCATTGACAATACTGAGAGATCACAACGAGGTAAAGTGAAGAAAAACTGAAATCAGCAACGAAGTAAAGTTGACAATTTCACGAATCTGAGGATTCACTCAGGAGAAAGAGAGGTTAGGGCGTACGGAGGATGCCTTGGCTTCGGCAGGCGAGGAAGGACGCGGTAAGCTGCGAAAATGCCCGGGGACCCGCAAACAGGGGCTGATCCGGGCGTGTCCGAATGGGGCAACCCACCGGATTGAAGATCCGGTACCATCGCGAGATGGGGCGAACCCGGGGAACTGAAACATCTTAGTACCCGGAGGAGGAGAAAGAAACGATCGATTCCCCCAGTAGTGGCGAGCGAAGAGGGAAGAGCCTAAACCGGGATGTTCACGGACATCCCGGGGTTGTAGGACCAGCCATTTAACACACGACAGGAACCGGAAGCCGTTTGGAAAACGGCGGCGGAGAGGGTGATACCCCCGTACGGGCAACGTGTCGTGGGCGAGGCTGGCACCTGAGTAGGGCGGGGCACGTGGAATCCTGTCCGAATCTGCGGGGACCATCCCGCAAGGCTAAAGACTGCCGAAGACCGATAGTGGACCAGTCCCGTGAGGGAAAGGTGGGAAGCACCCCCGGCAGGGGAGTGAAACAGAGCCTGAAACCGTGCGCCTGCGAGCGGTGGGAGCCCGAGCGATCGGGTGACCGCGTGCCTTTTGCATAATGAGCCTACGAGTTGCGCCGTCGCGGCGAGGTTAAGCCACTCAGTGGCGGAGCCGCAGCGAGAGCGAGTCTGAACAGGGCGTTCAGTCGCGGCGGGCAGACGCGAAACCTAGTGATCTACCCATGTCCAGGGTGAAGGCGCCGTAACAGTCGCTGGAGGCCCGAACCAGTTTCCGTTGAAAAGGGCTTGGATGAGGCGTGGGTAGGAGTGAAAGGCCACTCAAACTGGGAGATAGCTCGTACTCCCCGAACTGTCTTTAGGGACAGCCTCGTCCGCGCCTGCGTGAGGTAGAGCTACCGATTGGAAGCGAGGGCTTCGCCGCCTATCAATTCCAGACGAACTCCGAATGCGCGCAGGTTAAGGGACGGGAGTGAGTCGTCGGGTGCTAATATCCGTCGGCGAGAGGGTAAGAGCCCAGACCTCCGGCCAAGGCCCCCAAGCGCAGTTTAAGTTGAGAGAGAACGAGGTGACATCGCATAGACAGCTAGGATGTTAGCTTGGAAGCAGCTATTCATTCAAAGAGTGCGTAACAGCTCACTAGTCGAGCGGAGTTGCGTGGATGATGAGCGGGCATCAAGACTGCCGCCGAAGCCAGGGACGCGGATTAATAATCTGCGTGGTAGGGGAGCATTGCAGTCGGCGTTGAAGGTGATCTGTGAGGATTGCTGGAGCGGCTGGAAAAGAAAATGTAGGCATAAGTAACGACAATGCGTGTAGAAACACGCACACCGAAAGCCCAAGGGTTCCTGAGCCACGTTAAACGGCTCAGGGTAAGCCGGGAGCTAAGCCGAACCCGAAAGGGGAAGGTGATGGAGAGCGGGTGAAGAATCCCGCGCCCGTGCTGCAGGCGACCGCATGACCCGGGAGTGACACCGCCGCGTGCTGACGGAATAGCACGTTGAAGGTTGTAGATCGAAAGATTGAAAGCTGACAGTACGCTGAGCCTTCGGGCGAGGCGACAGAGCGGGTAACCAGACCGGCGAGAAAAGTGCGGAAGCGTTAAGCGCAGTACGGCCCGTACCGTAAACCGACACAGGTGGGCGAGGAGAGGATCCTAAGGTGCTCGAGTGAATCACGGCTAAGGAACTAGGCAAATTGACCCCGTAACTTCGGGATAAGGGGACCCACAGTGATGTGGGCGCAGAGAAATGGCCCAGGCGACTGTTTACCAAAAACACATGGCTATGCGAAATCGATAAGATGACGAATATGGCCTGACACCTGCCCGGTGACGGAAGGTTAAGAGGGGGGCTCAGCGCAAGCGAAGGTCTGAATCGAAGCCC
>JAFVED010000111.1 GCA_017478125.1 Bacteroidales bacterium
CTCCAGCCTCGGTTTCTGGCTCGTCGCCCTTCTATGCGTGCTCTACTATTCAGCGATCTTCCCGTTCCAGAAGTATGCAGTGAATATGCTTCAGTGCAACCTTACACTGACCGAACCCGCTGCCGGATCCTTCTGGGCCGGAGAGGCCGTCACCATCGTGCAGTACGTCATTATGCTCGTTGTGGCTGTCTGCGCCTTCTCGAGCAACTTCGTCAAGGGTAACAAGAGCCTGAAATATGGTTTGATGACCGCTGCTATCGTGGCTCTGGTCATATATTGCGTGATGGGCTTCAAGCGGGGCACCGCCGAGACCATCTTCGCCGTGTTCCCGCTGCTGGCCGTGGCGATCACCCCCATCCTCGGCAACTATGTCGACCACAAGGGCAAGGCGGCTTCCATGCTGCTCATCGGTTCGGTCCTCCTGGTGTTCTGCCACCTGACTTTCGCATTCATACTGCCTATGTTCAAGGGCAGCGCTATCGGAGGCACCATCGTCGCTTATGTGACGATCCTCGTCCTTGGAGCCAGTTTCTCCCTGGTGCCTGCGGCCCTCTGGCCTTCAGTTCCAAAGCTCGTGGATGAGAAGATCATCGGATCGGCTTATGCACTCATTTTCTGGATCCAGAACATCGGCCTCTGGCTCTTCCCCATCCTGATCGGCAACGTCCTGACCAGCACCAATGCTCCCGGCACTCCTCCCGACCAGCTCAACTACACTTGGGCCCTCGTCATGCTTGCCTGCCTCGGAGTCGCGGCCATGCTCATCGGCCTCTACCTCAAGGTCGTCGACAAGAAGAAGAACCTCGGCCTCGAGCAGCCCAACATCACGGAATAGGTTTTACATACCTTTATTCCCGCCTCGCGTTCAGGCGCTCCTCTACGCGCCATGTGGTCTGTTCTGCGCACCACATGGACCACTGCCGATGCGGTGGGGAAGAGGCGCCGGGCATGAGGGAAGGTCCGCTGGCGGGGTCATTCGCCGGACGGGGCGTCGAGCTTGAGGGAGGGGTTGCGGGCGGAGGAGCGGCGCAGGCCGATGGCCAGGCAGAGCGCCACGATGCAGACTGCCACGAACATCAACTCGACTCTCACGGCCCCGATAGCCCCGGCGCCGGAACCGACGGCAATAGTTTCTGCTCCGGCGTCAGAGGCCGCAGCCCCAGTGGCATCTCCGGATGATGCGGCAATTCCGGCGGCAGCTGCAGCGAAGATTCCACCGGCGAGCATCTTGAACAGCATCAGCCCCAAGTTCTGCACCCAGTAGATCAATGAATATGCTGTCCCGAGAACCTTTGTCGGCACGATCTTCGGCACGCTCGGCCACATCGCCGCCGGGACGAGCGAGTACCCGAATCCCAGGAAGACCATGGAAAGATATCCATAAAAAGGAACGCCGGCAGGGGCGAACGCCAGCAGCACGTGGGCGATCAGCGCCAGGATTGCTCCGGCGACCATCCATTTCGTGCCTTTGCCGATCTTGTCGACCATTATTCCGAACAGGGGAGCGAAGATGACCGTCGAGAAGGGGAGCATCGAGACCATCCAGCTTGCCGCCTCAACCGGAACTCCAAAGCGGGGGATGAGGATCGCGCTCGCGAATTTCTTGAATGAGATGATGCTGCTGTAGAAGAACACGCACAGCAGCGCTATCATGATGAATTGCTTGTTTTTCAGCAGCCCCAGCACATCCCTGAACCGGAACGCGTCGCCATTGTCATCCTGAGGCCGTGCGTTGCTGTCATCCTGAGGGCGCGAAGCGACCGAAGGATCTGCCTTGTCAAACCTTGCATCCATCGCCACGAAGGCCGCCCACAGAATCATTCCCGCCGCCATCAAACCCAGCCCGAGGAACGCCGGCCTGGCCGTCTCCATCAATGAATACACCTCCCCGGGCGCCTTGGCCGCCACCAGCCTCGGAGACATGACCAGCGCGAATGCGGTTCCGAGCCTGGCAATCGCCAGCTGCAGCCCCATTGCGAACGCCATCGGCCCGTCCTTGAACCATTTGGCTATCGACCGGGTGACCGCCACTCCGGCTATTTCGCTGCCCAGTCCGAACAGCATGCAACCCACGTATGCGATGCTTAAGGAGGTCTTCGGAGCCATACCGGATGTGATCGCCCAGGCGACCAGCGCGGCGCCTCCAGCCATTATTCCTACGAATATCGACCCCGTGATCCTGACGCCCCACTTGTCCAGGAGCATCCCGCAGATCACCAGGCCGCCGAACACGCAAAGCACTGAATATCCGCTCGTGTAGAGACCATAATCGGCTGAGTTCCAACCCAGTTCGAGCAGGGAGGGATTCTCGAACAGGTGGGACAGGGTACTGAACATGTCATCGAAAAAGTACGATGCGAACATCGGCACCACAAGGCACGCCAGCGCCAGCCACGGTGTTATTTTACGGATCCGGTTGGTCTTTGTGATCATTGGATGGGGGATGTCTAAAAATTTCCTTAAAGATAACAAATACGTTCGGGAATATGAAATCGGGCGCCCCTGGAATCTCCGGAGCGCCCGACTCAGGCCTTGATACGGAATCCTTAATATTCCTTAAGGTAGGAGGATGTTACGGCTCCACTCGTCAGCTTGCTTTCAAATACGGTCCGATAGGCTTCTTTGCTGCCGGCGGGAACATAGATTCCTTCGAATTTGAAAGGAGTTGAAGAATCATACAAGAAAGCCCCCTGATCAAAAGCGTCGGGATCGGGAGGAGTCGAGCCAATGAAATACAGGCTCAGTTGCCCGTTGTTGTTGCTTCCATTGAAAATATTGGAACCGATGCTTGTCAAATTTGGACCCCAAGTCAGTTGCTCCAGATTGTCCATAGAGGCAAAGCAGGAGTTTCCGAGGGTCACGACGGAAGGCAGATCCAGAGTGTAAAGTGTTTTCACTGAATCAAAGGCTCCTTCTCCGACCGTTTCCAGCATAGGTGCCGATACTGCTTTTATTTTCGAGGATGCGAAAGCATACTCTGAAATGTTTTTGACCTTGTCCAGTTCAAGTTCGGCATTGAATGCTGAGGTATAATAGAATGCCTTCTTCCCGATTGTCTCGACATTCGGAAGTCTGACTTTGTCGCTGTTCCCTATCCTCTGAAGTTTCTCGTTTCCTTGGAAGGCATAATCACCTATGGAAGTCAGAGCGGAAAGATTGTCCAAACTAACTGATTTAAGATTAAGGCAATTAGAGAATGTTCTATTCTTAATGGAGGACACCGGGCCCAGCTCGACGGTTTCCAGGCTGATGCATCCCTCAAAAGCGGATTCGCCCAGTGATTTGACCTTCTTGGCGGAGAACTGTACCATTGAGAAGCAGCCGTTGAAGGCCTCGTCTCCGATTGTGGTCAGATTGTCTCCTTGAAGGAGAGGACTCAGCAGCAGACTGAAGCAGCCCTTAAAGGCTTTCTGCCCGATCTCGGTGATGGTATTCGGAAGGGATACCCAGTCGATAGTGGCCGCCTGGTGCAGTCCTGAACCAAAGGGATGCTCGTCCGAGAAACCGTAGTCTGCCATCTTCGTAATGCTCTCACCGCTGGTAAGATAGTACATTTTAATAAAGGTAAGACCCGCGTCTACGCTGGAAGGAATGGCACAGAGCGGCTCTATTCCCTTGAAACTGTACCTGGGCAAAGCGAATTCTTTCAGCTCGTCGTAGTTCCCGTCACCGGTGTAGTCTCCATGAAGGTACATGCTGTTGGTCGAGTTACCGATCTCATGGAACCAAAGCTCACTGTCTGTCTGGTAGACATAGAAATGCGGCTTGAGGTCGTTCCACTTTTGGTAAGAGGAATTGTACCCGTAGTCCATTAATCCCGCGCCGGGGATCTTTATGTAGAAATCCTCGGGGACATATTCAAAGGCGCCATCGCTGATTTCCGGAGGAGTCGCGCTGTTCATCTTGACATACTCGATCGAAGGGCTGTCCATGATAAAACGGCCTTCAAGGGAAGTGACTGAGGCGGGGATGTCCAACTTGCTGAGGTTGGGACAATCTCCGAGGGCCGCCCAACCGATGCTGGTGAGCCCATCCGGCAGGATGACATCCTGGAATATGGCTCCATACATCGCCTGTGAGCCGATCCGGGTGACGGTCTCTGGGACGGTGTATGTCCCGCTCGTCGATTTGGGGGCATAGGAGACCATTACATTGTTCAGGATCAGGCACTTCCCGTCCTCGGATACCATGCTGTTGTTCCCGGAGAAAACAGCCAGGCTTTCGCATCTCATGAAAGGGTTGTTGTTTTCCGGCCATCCGTCAATGAAATCCGATAGATAAACGCTCTTGAGATCCAGGTTATTGCTGAACGCGTGCGTCCCGAGGGTGTTGGTGTTCGGAACGGTCAGGGACTTGAGGCCGCATCCCTCGAAAGCGTAGGCATAGATACTCTCGTATGACTCACCGAACTGGACGCTCTCAAGGTTGATGCAGTCTTTGAACGCGGCTTCCCCGATCTCAAAGGAGAATCCGCTTGTGGCGGGCAGGATCACGCTTTTCAGAGCATAGCATTTCCGGAACGCGTCGTCGGGAATAGAGGTGATCGGATCCTTGACAGTTACTTTCCAGTATCCAGTCTCCTCGTCATACACCGGAGTGGGTGTTGTCCCATTATTCCAGGTCGCCCACGCGCTCCAGTCTGTCACAGCCATGGCGTCGCTGTCGGATGTGCCCGGGACGACAGTGTACTTGAACTCGTTCTCCCCGATCAGCGAGTCGTAGCGGTCGGCGTAAGCTTTCCAGTACCGGTAACCCTTGTAATAATCGAGGAATCCCGAGGGCACATATATCGGACAATTGTTGGTGTAATCAAAGCAGTCCGCCAGGTCATTATCCGTTCCGGTGGTGGTGATGATGTCGGCCGCGTTCTTGATTTTGATCCAGTCGAGATTTGCACAAACCCAGAAAGCACGCCTGCCGATGTAGTTGACGGTTGACGGGATTGTCAATTCTTTCAGGGAAAGACAATGGTTGAAAGCGTAATCCTGAATCTGGAGCAGCCCCTCCGGTAGAGTGACATGGGCCAATGAGACATCCTCGAACGCATATTTGGCGATAGACTTCACATTCGAAGGCAACTCGTAAGATCTCCCTTCCAACCCGGCGGGAGCGAAGGCCACCAATGTGTTGAGCCCGGTGTAGCTGGACTCATCGACAAGGCATCTGTGATCTTCTGTGGCGAACTTCCCGTAGAACGCCTCGAGTTTAGGACATGAGGCGAAGGGTGTCGTGACGTAACCTACGAGGTATCCGATGTTGCTGACAGATTGGGGGATGGTTATCTGCTTCAGATTCGGATTGTAGCTGAAAGCGTCCGGGCAGATCATCAGGAGGCTTTCGGGAAGATCGATCGTCTCGAAAGCGCAGTAGGCGAACGCGTAAGGGAGAATTGACGTGACGCCACCTCCAAGATTGACTTCCGTAAGGCTTGAGCAGAGGTAGAAAGCGCCATCGCCAATGTAGGACACTGTTTCCGGGAGAGACACCGATGTCAGTTTGGTCGCTTCTATAAACGCCCATCTGTCAATCAGTTCCACCGGAGCGGTGAATCGGATGATCCCGACACCGTCATTGTCCGCCGGAGCCACACAGTTGTCCTTGTCCACCACGCTCCAGTACGACGGGTACGACGGGTCAGAGCAGTACTCCACAACCGAGTTATCCGAAGTCGTGTACCAGATCTCGTTGAGTCCCTGCTCTGCGGCTTTCGTCCACGAGGTGATCCTTTGGTCAAGCGGATCAGACAGGTTCCTGAAACTCGCCCTGGTGAAACCTTTCTTGGAGTTAAGGGTGTACGTTCCCTCAAGACCTCCCTTAGTCTTTACTGTAAATCTCACACCGGTGGTTACGCTGGCGAGAGGCAGGGTGATGATATAGTAGTCCTTGCCAGGCTCGAAGGTGCCTCCGTTGGTGTCATATACAGTGATCTCTGAGGAAGGGTCGATATACTGCTTGATGACCGGTTTGGATTTGTCATCAAGTCCGAGGGTGACTCTTCCTGCGATAGGCTCCCCGTCAAGAGTCTTTAAAGTGACAGAGATAACATCATCTCTGTTGAACCTGACGAAAAAACCCGAGTGTGCGCATTGGAAAGGGATTGAGAGGGTCTCTGAACGACCCAAGGTTAGGGCATACCCGTCATCATAAGACCCCGCCCTTGATTTCTGGATGGAGGGGAGAGTCGTCGTTATCTCCGCGGTTCTAGAGTTGCCGTTTGGCTCGCTGTAAGTAGCGTCTTTACTGTAAGGGTACAGTCCCCAGACATAATGCTTCTGATCCTCGTTTTCCTCGTCTGTTCCTGTGACATAGGAGATCATTCCAGAGAAGTTGGCTACCCTCGTCGTGTCATTTCCAAGGTAAGAAAACACGCCTTCTGTACCGTTGCTGAAAACCTTGATCCTATCCCTGGGCGACCAATAAGCTTTGAGGTTTTCTCCCCTGACAGTCCTTGTGTCTGTTTCAGCCTTCTGGTCAAAGGAAGCCGTGATGATGACTTCCCTAAGTACCTTCTGGGATTCGACGTTGTTCTCCTCCTGAGGGAGAGTGATGTCCATCTCTTGTTTTTGACAAGAGAATAAAGTCAGCAAGGTGATCCAGAAAGCGGCTCTGGTAATTCTACAGATCGTTTTCATGTTCATTCAGATTATTATCGGAGATTTTATTCAGGATCATCGTTACGATCATCCTCAATTCCACCGCCGCCTGGCGAGCTATCAAGAATCTGCGAGTCTGTGTTGATAACAATCTCTTCCATCTCGGGAGCGGTGTAGCGCTCGTTGTTTGTGACTGTCTTGCTCATAATACGATAGTTTATAATATTTAACTTGTTATTGTTGGCTTATTCTGGTTGACGGTCGACTGGAGGACGGACACGACAAGCGTGGGAACCATGTGGCATGGCTCCTCGGGAAAAGATATATAAGTGATTGATTTACAAGAAAATACCCCCCCCCTATGGCGCTCTTATGCGGGGGCCGGTTGGAATGGATATATAGGTTGAGTTTGGGTTTCATAACAAAGTCAAAGATAATTATTTCTCGGCTTTGTAACAACTTTTTTCCTTTTTTATATTCTTTAATTCACCTGACTGGCGTGGCGCGCGTTTCTCTGCCCCCATTTTCTTCGCACATGTGGTGCCTCCGCGTGTGCCACATGTCCTTCCGCCGGGGTGCTTCCCGCGCATGTGGTGTCTCCCGCCGCGTCACATGTCCCGCTGCCGGGGCGCTTCCCGCACATGTGGTACCTTTCGCCGCACCACATGTCCCGCCGCCGGGGTGCTTCCCGCGCATGTGGTGCCTCCGCGTGTGCCACATGTCCCGCCGCCGGGGCGTTTCCCGCGCATGTGGTGCCTTCTGCCGCACCACATATCCCGCTGCCGGGGCGCTTCCCACACATGTGGTGCCTCCCGCCGCACCACATGTCCCGCCGCCGGGGCGCTTCCCGCCCATGTGGCCCCACCGCGTGAGCCACATGTCCCGCTGCCGGGGCGCTTCCCGCGCATGTGATGCCTTTCGCCGCATCACATGTCCCGC
>JAFVED010000112.1 GCA_017478125.1 Bacteroidales bacterium
CTCCAGGCCGCATGGTCGACAGGCTATCTCGCCGCTTTGGGCATCGCAAACGTTTGATTCGGACAGTTATTTTGAATAACTTTGCCTGATTTTTACTTTGTAATGTCAGGATCCAGGAAGGACATATTGCTTGGCATGGTACGCAACGGCGAGGTCATGACAGTCGGTCAGCAGATCCGGCTGGCTTTGATGCTCAGTCTTCCGGCCATCCTCGCCCAGACATCTTCGATGCTCATGCAATACATCGACACGGGCATGGTAGGACGCCTGGGCGCCAACCCATCCGCCTCGATCGGCCTGATAGCGACAAGTACCTGGATCTTGGGAGGTTTCACAGCCGGGGCTTGCTCCGGATTCTCTGTCCAGGTCGCCCACCTGTGCGGCGCGAAAGACTTCAAGGGAGCCAGGGCAGTGCTAAGGGAAGGACTGACTTCAGTGCTCGCGCTGAGCTTTTTCCTCGCGGCGATCGGCATGGCGTTGAGCGCTCCCCTTCCAGGCTGGCTCGGCGGAAGCCCGGAGATCGTCTCCGACGCCTCCAAGTACTTCCTGATTTACTCGGCCTTCATACCCGTGGGAGCGGTCGGATGGGCGGCGAGCGCCATGCTCCAGGCAAGCGGGAACATGAAAGTGCCGAGCATCATGTACACGGCGATGTGCGCGCTGGACGTGATATTCAATTACATATTCATATTCCTGCTCGACATGGGAGTCGCCGGAGCCGCTATCGGCACCGGACTATCCGAGCTGGTGACTTCCGCCTTCTCGGTATGGTATGTGTTGACCCGCTCCAAGGAGCTGAGCATCAAGGGCGAGAAAGGGTCTTTCATCCCCCGTAGACGCACTTTGGGCAACGCCTGGGGTATCACAGCCCCGATGTGGCTCCAGAACGTGATAATGCGCGGGGCCTACGTCATGAGCACAATTATTGTAGCACCGCTCGGGGCGATCGCGATTGCCGCCAACGCCTTCGCTATCACGGCCGAGAGCTTTTGCTACATGCCTACTTATGGAATAGAGGAAGCTTCCACGACATTGATCGGGCAAAGCCTCGGAGCCGGCAGGAGATCGGTGGCGAAACGATTCTCGCGGATCACGATGACCATGGGAGCCATGATACAGACATTCCTGGCGATCTTGATGTTCATCTTCTCAAATCAGCTGATGGGGTTGCTGAGTGTCGATCCGGCGGTTGTGGAACTTGGGGCAAAAGTGTTGAGGATCGAGGCTTTCGCGGAGACGATGTACGCCATCTCGATTGTCGGATACGGATGCTGCGTCGGTGCGGGAGACACCCTTATGCCGAGCCTGATGAACTTCATCAGCATGTGGCTCGTCAGAATCGGGCTGGCGGCTATCCTTACTCCCAGATTCGGGCTGCAAGGCTACTGGATAGCCATGTGCGCGGAGCTCAATGTCAGGGGTCTGCTGTTCCTATGGAGGCTCGGGGGCGACAAGTGGATGAGGCGCAAGGTTGTGGAAAAAAAGGAAGGCGAAGAACTGGAATTAATTGAAATATAATATTATATGGAAAAAATAATCGGACAGGAGTTCGGCGGCGAGAGGCCGTTGTACTGTAAGAAGGATCTCTATCTGGAAGATGTCATCATCCACGCCGGGGAATCGGGACTGAAAGAGACTGCCAATATCACCGCTGTAAGATGCCGCTTCGAGGGGAAATATCCTCTCTGGGAGTGCGACGGCTTCGTCGTGAGGGACAGCATCCTGACTGTCGGGGCAAGGTCAGGGCTCTGGTATTCCAGGAACGGGGAACTGTACAACACCATAATCGACGCTCCCAAGACCTTCCGCAGGATGGACGGCATAAAGATGCGGGACTGCTGGATTCCAGGCGGCACAGAGACTTTCTGGGATTGCTCGAACATCGACGTGAGAGATTGCGTGATCGAGAGGGCGGACTATGTGTTCATGCACTGTGAGAACATAGTCTTGGAGAATGTGAAGCTGCAAGGCAACTATGCTTTCCAATATGTCAAGAACGTGGTGATCAGAAACTGCGTCCTGAACTCCAAGGACTCCTTCTGGGAGGCGGAGAATCTGGAGGTCTATGATTCTGTCATCAACGGGGAGTATCTCGCCTGGTACTCCAAGAATGTCAAGCTCGTCCGCTGCCACATCACTGAGACCCAGCCTCTTTGCTATTGCGACAAACTTGTCCTCGAAGACTGCACCTTCGGCGGCGATTCCGACCTGGCCTTTGAATACTCGGACGTTGAGGCGAGAGTCAAGGGACACGTGGTTTCGATCAAGAATCCCCGCTCCGGACATATTCACGCCGAGAGTGTCGGGGAGATCATAATCGACGGGAACATCAAAGGTCCCGGCGACTGCCAGATCACCATTGACAACAGTCAGACATCGTAGTCCATAAGCGCCTCCCTCCGGGGACGGCAGTATATCCGCTAAAAGGCAATGCCAGGCAACGGGACATTCGGAGTGAACCTGTCCGGGCGATCTTTCTACATAAGGAGAATGAACACCCAGGGGGTAGGAAAGGCGTTGAGGATGCCCAGCGCCACCCTTCCGCTTGTGGGTTTCCTGTACCTGGATGACGGCGAGGTCGTGGTCGAGGCCTCCTCCCAGACTTACCTATGCTCAGCCGGACACCTCCTTCTTATCCCGGAAGGGATGCCTTTCAGGGTAGCGCACTACTCAGGCGCGGTGGGCTACAGCGGGTGCTTCCCCGCTTCGATCATCAGCGACTCAAAGGGAACTCCCCCGCTAAAAAAGCCGCTTCAGCAGGCGTTCTGGTTCGATGAGGGCCTGTTCATGAAAGAGCTTTTCAACATGCTTGAGCTGTCTTTCGAGAGGAGTGACATGACCTTTATCGAGAAAGGTTTGGCCCTTCTTGTCTCCAGGATCAAGCCGGGCCCGGAGAACAGGCTCCCCGAGAGGGTCTCAGGATTCATGGATGAGCTTTTCGATGAGTCCTGTCCGCTTTTGAACGCCTCTGAATATGCCACCTCAGCCGGTCTCTCGGCCAATTATCTCAACAGGCTGGTGAAGGACTCTACCGGAAAACCCGTGAGGGACTGGATAGAGATAGCGAGACTCAGCCGGGCAAAAAAACTCCTCGGGAGCACCAGTATGGACATCATCGATGTGGCGGCGGCAGTCGGGATTGACGACCAATCCTATTTTTCCCGTTTCTTCAAGAAACAGACGGGTATGACACCGACCGCTTTCAGGAATCTTATGCACGAAAAGTCCTAATCGAAGCATTTGCCATTCTGAAAACAATCAGCAGGATCGCGGATATTCGCGTTCGTGATTATGGAGATGCTCATAGGACTGGCGTTGTCTTTCCCGACCGGGAAGGACACGACGCTCGCGTCCGCCAAAGTCGTGGCCCTGAAGGAATCAATCCCCTTGGAGTTGGTTCCGTCTCCTGTCACAAGAATCTCCTCCACGGAGCTCGGAAGGGACGGGATTTACCGGCAGGGAAAGCTCTCCGGAGTGGTTCCCGGACTTCTCATCCCGGATTACGGGGCTTCCCTGACTTCCACCATCTACATCCGGGGCATGGGCTCAAGGATGGAGAATCCGGTTCTTGGGCTGTACATCGACGGGATCCCGGTCCTGGAAAAAAACATGTACGACACTGACTGGCTTTCCGTGAGCTCTGCCACGATACTCCGAGGTCCACAGGGAACCCTGTACGGAAGGAATACGATGGGAGGTGTCCTCGACCTCAGGACCATCTCCGCGAGAAACCTTGACAAACCTGTTGTGAGCCTCGAATATGGCACCGCGAATTTTCTGAGGTTCAGCGGGATAGCCTCATCAGGGCAACACATCTTCAGCGTCGGTTTCCGCCACTCCGGCGGTTACTTCACGAACGAGTACAAAGGACGGGCCTGCGACCCCTACGACGGACTGTCCGCGAGATGGAAATGGGAGAACAACCCGACCGGCCGGTTTATCATATCCAACTCACTCCATGCCTCTGCCTCGAAAGAAGGAGGATTCGCCTATGGCCGTTATGAGGACGGGATTCTGTATCCGGTCTCGTACAATGGCGAGAGCGGCTATAAGAGACTCTCGGTCCTGGAAGGCCTTAGAGCCAGGCTAAGCGGGGATATGCTCACACTGGACTGCGCCGCGTCGGCGCAGGTGCTGGCGGATGACATGAAGATGGACCAGGACTACACAGTCCAGGATATTTTCTCTTTGGGACAGATCCAGAAGAGCGGGGCTCTGACCCTCGAGGCTATTGTCCGGAACTCGGACAGCTCCAGGGCATGGAATCACCTCACAGGTGTTTTCGCTTTCGGGCGTTCCTCTGGCCTCGACGCTCCTGTCACTTTCCGCCGGGACGGTATCCAGACCCTCATCCTGGACAACGCCAACCGGAATATCCCGGCCGAGATCGGATATCTTGAAATCTCTGATACGGAATTTCCGGTTGACTCATATTTCTCAATCACCACAGCCGGAGCCGCCCTCTTCCACGAGTCCTCTGTCACGGAGGGACGCTGGAGATTGACAGCTGGAATAAGGCTTGACTATGAGGCCGGATGGATGGACTACGACTGCCTCTCCTCGCTCCACTACAGGTTTGAGCCGATCATGAAGACCGACAAGGCATTCAGCCTTCCATATAGCGGGAGCCTCGGCCACTCCCGCATGCAAGTCCTTCC
>JAFVED010000113.1 GCA_017478125.1 Bacteroidales bacterium
CAGGATTTGTGGCTTTGCCACCGGATAGGGGAACTGGTGTCCACTCCTGTCCGTCGAGGCTTATCTCAGCCCATTCCCGAAGGAAAACCTTCCCTCCTGCAGGCTCCAGGCCGCTTCGCCATCTTACTGGGATTCCCTTGTCCTTGCACATGGATATGAAGAGCAAAGCCTTCCCGCCGTCGTCTCCTTTTTTCTCAGACGCGACTTGCCCTGGAATATCCTCAATGGTTGAATACTCCTTCATAGGGGCAAGACGGACACTGTCCCTGATCCAGCGGGCGATTTCAGCCGCTTCCGGGTAAGATTCTTCGATTCGCCCTTCGGGACCCTTCACTTCGTTCAGGGTGACTTCCTCTGGGAGGGAATATTCGTAGATCTCGTAAAAAGCCATGTCCCTGTGCCTGCTTGACCTGGCTTCCATGAATACGCTTCCGTGGGGGTGCGACGGGGGAGAGAGGATGATCCTATCATCCGGGAAAGCGACGCCGTTCACTCCGGCCTCGACGAGCTCCGCCCCTTTCGGGAGCGGGAGCCAGCAGCGGAGGCTGTCGCCTGACCTCAGGGTGTAGGCCGGCACGGTGATCGAGTACTTCACGCGGATTCTTGCCGGTTCCGGCATCACCTTGGTGGCGCCGGGTGTGAGGTCAATCGCCTTGGGGCGGATGAGGTTGGCGGCGATCCTCTGGCTCAGGTCCCGCTCCCAAGAATATTGCGGCCGCAGGTGTCTCGGAAGCCAGATGTTGGCCGCCAGGGCGACCGCCACCATCACCCAAAGGATAATCTCGCTCCGTTTCATTTTCGCCATGGCTACTGGAGTTTATATTCCCAATTGTCCAAGTGGTTTGACGCCGATCCCCGGCCTGTCCGGCAAGGTGATATGGCCTCTGTCGACCGTCATCCCCTCGAAAAGGTCATTGGATATCAACAGGTTCCCGTCCAAGTCGGCGAAATCGGCGACGGGAGATAGCTGGGCCGCGGCGGACACCGCGCAGGAAGTCTCCGTCATGCATCCGACCATCACCCTCATGCCCTCGGCCCGGGCGTAGTTGGCCATCTTCCAGGCCTCCCTCAAGCCGGCGCATTTCATCAGTTTGATGTTGATCCCGGTGTAAGCCCCCTTGATCGAAGGGATGTCGGAGAGCCTCTGGATGGCCTCGTCGGCGAAGACAGGCAGGGGGCTGTTCTCCGTGATCCAGGCGTTGTCGTCCAAGGCCTCCTTGGGCATAGGCTGCTCGACCATCACGACCCCGCGCTCCGCGAGCCAATGGATCATCTCGAGAGCCTCTTTCTTGTCTTTCCAGCCCTGGTTGGCGTCGACCGCTATCGGCAGGTCAGTGATCTCCCTGATGGTCTCGATCATCTCCTTGTCGTTGTCCAGCCCGACCTTGACTTTCAGGATGTTGAACTTCCCGGCGCACTCCTTCGTCTTCTCCCTCACGACCTCGGGCGTATCGATCCCGATGGTGAAGGTCGTGTCCGGGGCTTTCGCGGGATCCAGTCCCCAGATCCTGTACCAAGGCTGGCCGAGCATCTTGCCCACAAGGTCGTGGAACGCGATGTCCACGGCAGCTTTGGCGGCGGTGTCGCCCTCGCTCAGGCCGTCGACATAAGTAAGGATGTCATCGAGCTGGAAGGGATCCTTGAACCTCTCGAGGTTGACCTTCCTCAGGAATGTGGAGACAGTCTCGACGCTCTGCCCAAGGTACGGTGGCATGGAGGCTTCGCCGTAGCCTGTGAAGCCGTCGTATTCAACCCTGACCTGCACGCCCGGGGTGGAATTCCTTGAATATGAGGCCACTGTGAAGGTATGGCGGAGCTGGAGCCCGTACGGCTCGAAAGTCAGCCTCATCTTCGCCGGGCCCAAGGTGTTGACATGATAACCCTCGAAAGAGTTCCCGACGGTCCTTTTCTTGGCCTCTTCCACGGCGAATGAAGTGGCGGCCCCCACCGCCGCTCCCGCTATGGCGGACCCGGCGGTCTTTATGAATTCCCTGCGGTTGAAGGGCATATCCCTAAAGTGTGTCGAGCCAGGCCTTCATCTCCGGGGTCTTGGCCATCGCCGAGCGGAAGAGGGCCATCTGGTTGCGGGTGCGGACCAGGTTGTGCTCGGGGTATTTGATCTTGTAGTAGGTGTCCCCGTTTATGTAGTCGGCGAAGAAGCGGACTGCCTGCATGAAGGGGAACAGGCAGGCGGCGTAGGGAAGGTTCTCCCTCTCTATCGGCGTCAGGAACGACTTGGTACCCTTGATGTAACCTCTTGAGAACGCCTTGAATATCTCCATGTCGAAATCGACCTTCTCAACCTCTGGGGAGTCCTCGGCCACAGGGTTGGCGGCGGTGCGGAGGAAGTCTCCGAAATCGGAGAACACGAAACTCGGCATCAGGGTGTCCAAGTCTATGACACAGAGCACGTTCCCCTCGTCGTCGAACATCATGTTGTTGACCTTGGTGTCGCAGTGGCAGATCCTCTTAGGGAGTTTGCCCTCTCGGTAGAGTCTCTCGGCCTTGCACATTTCTTCCCCGTGTACGTTGATCTCGTCAAGGATCTTGTGCAGCTCACCGTCTGCGGGATCGGCGGCGAGCCTGCCGGACTTGTCGTCACGGACAGCCTCTTTAAGCTGGCGGAGCCTGAGCTCCATGTTGTGGAAGTCAGGGATGGTCTCACCGAGAGTGTCAGGGATGTCGGCGAGCATGGCCTCGAAATGCCCGAAAGCCTCGCCGGCATATTCAGAGTACTCCGGATTGACCATCTCGTAGGTCTTAGCCCCGGAAATGAACACCGAGATCCTCCAGAACTTGCCGTCCACCTCTGCATAAGTCTTGGGACTGTCTTTCAATGGGATGAATGTCAGCACCTTACGGTCGATGTCGGTCTCTCCGGCGGCTTCCAGTTTGCGGCGGATGTGCCTTGTGGCGGCGTCTATGTTGTCCTGGAGCAGATCCACGTCCGTGAATATCGCGTTGTTGATTCTCTGGAGGACATAATCAGGCGCGTCACCCTCCGTTGTCACCTTGTAGGTGTCATTGATGAGCCCGTTGCCGAGCGGAGAGATACTCATGATTTGGCCGTTTATGGCAAAGAGTTCCGTGATCTTCTTAAGGTCTTTCATGGTAAATGATTCTAGTGATTATTAGTTTTCAAAAATACAAATTTTTTCAATATCAGGGCATGAATTTCCCGCCTTGGTGTGTTTGTTTAAGTAAAATGAATCTTGTAAATTTGCCGTCCAATTTTTTAGACCAAATGATAACTATGTCGGATCAGAAACAATTGTACTTTGAACCGTCCGCCGAAATGATTTGTCTGTCAGCGGAGAAGCCCTGTCTACAGGGAAGTGTGGAGAGAACAGCGACTTTTGAAGAGTATGAAAACGAGACTATCTGACCTTCTGGCCACAGTGGCTTTTGCCATTCTCATGTGCGGTTGCGGCGGAATCGCCGTGGATGAAATTATTGACGATGACCCCTTAGGCTCATGGAAGACTCCTGTGACATTCAGCGCCACTATAGGAGATGACACACGGGCAGTTGTCCAGGGCTCCAAAGTGTTGTGGGAAGCCGGAGACGCTATCGGAGTGTTCGTTGTCTACAATGACGACAACAACAAGACCAAGACCTCCAGTCTTTTCAAGTCTGAACCTCTCGAGGAAGGCGGGGAAAGCGCTAATTTCCAGATAGTTCCCTCGACGGAAGAAGAGGCCGCTATCCTGAAAAAGGCCACGGGATTCTATGCTGTGTTCCCGTTCGGGAAAGGAGAGAGGGTTTCAAAGACTTCCGATGGAGACTGGAAATACATCGATACGTATGTCCGCTATCCCATGGGATATGAGCAAACGTACGGGAATGCCCAGAAGGCTGTCGCGTATAGCAGTGACCACACGCTGTCATTCATCAATATCAATCATCTGGTGAAGTTCAATGTCAGTGACGAAAACGTTGTCAAGGCGGTTCTCGCTCCCTTGAGCGGGCAAGCCTATATCTCGGCGGATCATTACTATGTCAGTCCCGAGACCAAGGCGTTCGCGGGCAACAAGGACTACTCGGATCTCCCGGTGTATTCCACGTCCATTTCACTTGAGGTAAAAACTGGGGACAACTACTTTTCCATCATGCCCGGGATCACATTGGAAGGCGGCTTCACGATCTCCCTTTATGACGCGTCCGGAGATGAGACAGGTCGCTTCACTTATGAGGCGGACGGGGGATTCAAGACAAGGCGCAACACCATTACCACGATCGACATTTTCGAGGGCAGACTCGAGACACGTTCCAACCTCATCAAAGGGCATGAATATGTCGAGATGGGGGACGGCCTGAAATGGGCGACGATGAATCTCGGGGCCATGAATCCTTATAGCTACGGAGACTATTTCGGCTGGGCGGAACCCACTTCCAAGCAGCAGAATTATGAAGTCAACGTGAACGGTCCGGTTGGAAAAGATTTTAACTGGATAAACTATCGTTGGATCAAGAGCGGCAAGGGCGACATGGGCTACATCAACAAATACCAGATTGATGACGGCAATTATCCGAGTGTCAGCCTGGCAAACATCTGGTACTCTTACTATATGGAAGACGGGAAAAAAGTGTGGGTCTTCACGGGCGACGGGAGAAGAGTCGTGAAGCTGGAAGATGACGCGGCCAGGCAGAACTGGGGAGGCTCATGGAGGATCCCGACCAAGGACGAGTTCAAGACCCTCTGCGATCCTGCCAAATTCGAGTGGACTTACGATAAGACCAGGAAAGGATTCACTGTCACGAGCAAGATTCCCGGATATGAGGGAAACAACATATTCTTCCCCGCGGCCGGAAGAATCAATTTGAAAATGTTCTGGGATAAAGGGGAGAAAGGTTTCTACTGGTCGAGCTCATTGACAAATGAGACTTACTCGGCTTGTGATCTGGAGATCTCCCAGGAAGATGGAGCCCAACTGAGTGAAGAAGGCCAATGGCGGAGTTTTGGCCTGCCCATACGCGCGGTCTCCGACTGAAATAACTGAGATATTGTCACGACCCGTATAGACCTGGATTTTTCTTGCCGATGAAGCCCCGCTATGTAATCCTTGACGCCCTCCGCGGCTTCGCCATCATGGGAATATGCTTGGCGAATTTCCCGGAGTTCTCGCTGTGGACTTTCTCCGATCCTTCCGCGTGGTCCGGGCTCGACAAAGTGACCAGGGCGGTTCAGACCTTCCTTGTGGACGGGAAATTCTACACCCTCTTCTCGCTGCTGTTCGGGATGGGGTTCAGCATCCAGCTCGACAACGCGGGCCAGAAGACCCGTACCTTCTACCGGCGCATGGTCATCCTTTTCCTTATCGGCCTGTGTCACCTGCTC
Organism: Bacteroidales bacterium; assembly: GCA_017478125.1. Taxonomy (GTDB): domain Bacteria; phylum Bacteroidota; class Bacteroidia; order Bacteroidales; family UBA932; genus Cryptobacteroides. The sequence goes on from JAFVED010000113.1 coordinate 5,339, forward strand.
TTCCTCTGGAGCGGGGACATACTGATGCTCTACGCGGCGATGGGGATGCTTCTGCCTCTGTTCAAGCGGCTTCCGACGAGGAAGCTCCTTGTCGCGGGCGGTGTGTTCCTGGTCCTTCCGGTGATCTGTGAGGCGGTTTTCGGGACCGCGCTCTCAGATCCCCTCGTCGCTGGGCAGTGGCGGATATGCGCCCTCTACGGGATCACTGAGGCCAATTTCGGCACCTGGCTCGCCGACATAACCAGTTATAAGGGGATGCTCCAGTTCCTCCACCAGGGGGCTGTCGAGAGGATGTGGGAGTTCGTGTCGAGCTACCGTTTCTTCAAGGTTCTGGGCCTGTTCCTGATCGGTTTCGCTGTCGGTAGGGAGAGAGTGTTCGCCGACCTTGGGAAGTATCGCGGTCTCTTGAGGAACATATTGTTGTACGGCCTGCTTCTGGGGATTCCGGTCAGTGTCCTGTACACATGGAACTCTATGGCGGGGGAGCCTCTCGGTTCTGTCGCGCAGAGCGTTTTCTATCTTCTTAGTGTCTACCCGATGGGCTTCGCCTACGCCGCCGGGTTCAGCCTCCTTTTCGGCAGGTCGCCGGAAGGGAAGGGGTGGCTTCTTCTCACCAAACCCGGCAAGGTGGCATGCACCAATTACCTGATGCAGTCGGTCCTCGGGGTGATACTGTTCTATGGGATCGGCTTCGGTCTGGGCGGCAAGGTGGACTTGCTTGGTACCGAGGCCATAGCGCTTGGGGTCTATGCCCTTGAGATCGGGATGAGCGCCCTGTGGCTCAATTACTTCCGTTTCGGTCCGGTGGAGTGGGTCTGGAGGATGCTGACCTACGGGCAGAGGCTCCCTTTGCGTAAATAGCCGGTTTTTTCCAAGTATATTTTGAAAAGGCAGACGGCTTGGAAAAGAAATGCTGTCAGGTCTGGGTATATACGCGGAAATTCGTTATTTTTGTATGATAACAAAGATCCGGACATGATTAAGTCAATGACAGGTTACGGCAAGGCGGAGGCCGTCCTGGAGACAGGTAAACTCACCATCGAGATAAAGACCCTCAACGGAAAGAATTCCGATGCCAACATAAAGACCCAGCTCCTCCCCAAGGACAAGGAACTCTTTGTGCGTCAGCTGATAGCGGAGTCTCTTGTCAGGGGGACGATAGACTTTTTCATGACATGGGAGCCGGGAGCAGGCTCCGCCAAACAGGTCAACCCTGATCTTGTCAAGGAGTATTTCAGCCAGATGAAGGAGATCCGTAACAATCTCACCAGTTACCGCGCGGCCAATTTCGGCGACCAGGCGAGGATGGACAATGAGATGATCACTTCGATCATGCGTTTCCCTGATGTCCTGGATAATTCGAGGCAGGATGTCGTGACGGAAGAGAACTGGCCGGTGGTCGAGAAGGCGATCAGGGAGGCGCTCCAGGCGGTCAATGAATACAGGGCCAGGGAAGGAGAGGCGCTTTATAAAGACGTGACCTCCAGGGTCAAGGGGATCCTCGCGCTTGAGGATGAGGTGGAAAGTCTTGAGCCTGAGCGGATTCAGTCGGTCAGGGAGAGGCTGCTGAAAAACCTCTCCGAGCTGGAGCAGAAGGTTGATCCCTCCCGCTTCGAGCAGGAGATGATCTTCTATCTTGAGAAACTTGACATCAACGAGGAGAAGGTGCGTCTGCGCCAGCACTGTGAGTATTTCCTGGACACCATCGACGGGGAGCCATATCCCGGGAAGAAACTCGGATTCATAATCCAGGAGATGGGCCGGGAGATCAACACTACCGGCTCAAAGGCCAATCACGCCGGCATACAGAGGCTTGTGGTCAGGATGAAGGACGAGTTGGAGAAGATCCGCGAGCAATCCATGAATATCCTTTGACGACATGAGTGAGAAAGCGATACTGATCATTCTCGCCGTCGTGACCGGGGTGTCCTTGGTCTCCATGGTCCTGTCCTTGGTCCTTGGCGCCAGGGAGCGCCGCCGTCTCGTGGCCAAATACGAGGATGAGGAGGATGCCTTGCAGGAGAGGATAACGTCCCTGGCCAGCGAGAAGGCTTCTGTGGAGAGCCTCCTCGCCGCCCGGGAGGAGTACTCCGCCCGCCTGATTGAGGAACGGGAAAAGGC
>JAFVED010000114.1 GCA_017478125.1 Bacteroidales bacterium
GCTCCGCCATGCTTTCCAAGTACGGTGTGCTAGGCAACACAGGCCCCGTGGAGTGGATTGTCCTGAGGGGAACGACCTACATCAACACTGACGGTAGTGGAGAGCACCCGACAACCGACGCTTATGTGAAGCTGAAGTTCAAGACCGGCGCCAACAATGTCAAGTTCTTCACAGCCTTCGCCACCTGTTTGTCTGACAACGGATTCAATGACGGAAACGACGGAGAGTACATCATTTCCGACACCCAGACTATAAAGGTCACCGGCGGAAGCGGCAACGACGACTTCACTGTCCTGCACTATGTCTCCACGACTCCGCAGACCTTCCGCTACGGCGATTATGTCTCCATCGAGTTCGTGTCCTCCATCGACGGCAATGACACCGCCCTTTATGGGGAGGCCCAGGTCTATCTCAACGCGACCTGTACCCTCGCCGACGGAACTGTCAAGGAAGGTCCCAAGACCCTGATGACCCGCAGCGGTGACGAGACGTATTTCAAATACATCTATCCGAAGTCTTTCTTCGGAGTCGGGCAGAATGCCGAGATAGTCGACATGCATGTCTGGTTCACCGACGGGAGCGGAGCCAAGGTGGTGACTGAGGGAACCGACGGCTTTGAGGTCTCTCAAGCCGCTGAGTGATACTCGGTTAAATACTCATAATGATACAGGATGCCGGTTATTCCGACATCCTGTATTCTTTTGGAGACGCGCCGTATTTCTTCCCGAATTCCCGGTAGAAGTAGGACTTGTTGTTGAAACCGACGGAGTACATTATCTCTTGCACCGTGAGTGTCGTTGTCTTGAGCATGTGGGCGGCCTTCTCCAGCCTGATTGACCTCACGAACTCGACAGGGGACAGGTCGACAAGTTCCTTCAGCTTACGGTAGAGCTGCGATTTGCTTATGTTCATCTGTTCAGAGAGGAAGGCGGGGGAGATCTCCTCATTTGACAAGTCCGCCTCGATCAGCCCCGTTATCTTGAGGATGAAGTCCTTGTCCTCCTTGCTCACGACCTTCTCATTCAGGAAGTCTGAGTTGGAGATCGCTGAGCTGTAGAATGACTTGAGCGACTCCCTTCCTGAGAGTATCTTGCCAACTACCGCGTTCAAGTGCCTGGGGTAGAATGGTTTCGGGATAAAGGCCTCACCTCCGGTCTCATAAGTGCTGATCTCGTTCTGGATGTCGGAGAGGAATGACAGGAACACAATCGGGATGTTCTTTGTTATCTCGTTTTCTTTAAGGTATTTACATAATTCGATGCCGTTCATCCCCGGCATCGCGATGTCGGTTATGACAAGGTCTGGAAGTCCGTGGCTGATGATTTCCACAGCCTCTTTCCCGTCGCTGGCCTGGAGCACTGTATAGCGGTCTCCGAGGATGTCTGACACGAGATCGCGTATCGCCTTCTCGTCATCCACGATGAGTATAGTCTCGTTCGATCCCGCGGCGGTGTAATTATCCTCTCCCATCGGGTTCTGGACTCCATAAAGCTCCGGTGAAAGTGAGGTGTCATCCTCGCGGAGAGCCTGGTTCTCGGCGGACGGAAGGGTCACGGTGAACTCTGTGAATTTCTTCCGCTCGCTTGAGACACTGATCTCGCCTCCGAGGGTGTTGACAAGGGAACTGACAAGGGCCAAACCGACTCCGTTCCTTACGATCCTTCCCTCGCGCGCCTCGCTCTCGAGATTCTCCAAGACCACGAACCGGTCGAACACCTTTGGCAGATCCTCCGGCTTGATACCTTTGCCGGAGTTGGTCACCGTGAGCCTTACAGAGTTGTCCTCAAGCCGGTTGAGCGACACATTGATCAGGCCTTGTTCCGGAGTGTATTTGTAGGCGTTGGAGACGAGGTTGTGGAGAATCTTCTCCACGGCCCCGTAATCGCTTACGATCCACACTGGCTCCTCGGAAATCTCAAGTTCAAGGCCGATCATTGCCGTCTCTCCTTGACCGGAGTATCCGAGACAGATGTCGCGGCTCAGCTTGGCTATGTCAAACTTGCTATAAGTCAACGGATAATTGCCTGTGTCAACCTTTCTGAAGTCCATCAGTTCCTTGATCAGGCGGAGCATCCTGTCGGCATTGTCTTTTATGATCCCCACATATTTGGCCGGTTTGCTCGACAACTGTCCGGTCTCCATTAGGCGTTCCCCGGCTCCACTGATAAGGGTCAGTGGGGTGCCGAACTCGTGGGCTATGTTTGTGAAAAACCGTAGCTTGGCCTCGTAAGTCTCGTTCTCGTGCTGCTTGTTAAGGATCTCAAGTTCCATCTCCCGCTTCCGCCTGAGCCTCTCCTTGGTGAGGCGGTTCATAAGGAGAGCGAGCGCCAGGGCGGCGCATCCGTAGATCAGATATGCCCACCAGGTGTTCCACCAGGGACGTCTCACGGTTATCTCCAGAGCGGCGACCTTGGAGCTCCACTTCCTGTCTCCGTTGGTGCACCTGATCTCAAAACGGTATTTGCCGTGCGGGATGTTGGTGTATGTCACGGGGCTGGATTTCGCGAGATGGATCCACTGCTCGTCGAACCCGGCCAGCCTGTAGGAATACTCGCAATTGGCGTTCTCGATGAATTCCACGGCTGAGTAATAGATACTGAAGTAATTCTCATTGTGCTTGAAAACCACCTCACCGTTGGCGGGAATGACCCTGTCCGGATCTTGGATCAGGGAAAGCCTGCTTATCCTCACTTCCGGCTCGAAATCCCGCTTCTCGAGCCTGAGGGGATTGAACCGGTTGAACCCTTCCACACCACCGAAACAGAAAGTGCCGTCTGAGGTGGCTATGGAGGCGGAGTTGGAGAACTCGTCGCTCTGGAGATCGTCATTCCCGTGGTAATTGTCAATCTCGCCTGTGGACGGGTCTATGCTGGATATTCCCCGGTTCGTGCTGACCCAGATCCTTCCGGCGCTGTCTTTCAATATGCTGTGGATAGACAGGTCAATCAAGCCATTGTCTTTGCCGTATACGGTCGTCTCATAGTCGTTCTCTCCTTTCCTGACTATGTGCCGCAGTCCCTGTCCGCCAGTCCCGATCCAGAGGGAGGACTCGTCCTCGAGATAAAGACTCAGGACCGCGTCCGGACAGATCTGGTAGTCCAGGAACCTGCCGGTGGCGGTGTCGAAAACAAGGCAGCCTTCAGTGAGGGTTCCGACTATCAGTCTGCCGTCCCCAAGGGGGATAATGTCAGTCACGGATTTTCCCGAATATGAGTCCGGATCATCGAAGTACCACAGCTTGAGTTCTTTGACTGAGTATTTTCCGCCGGGTCCCTTGCCCACCCGCAGACGGGAAATCCCCAGGTCATAGGCACCAAGGTACCAGCAGTCCATTTTGTCATCCCGGCGGATGGTGTAAATGTTCCTTATGTTGAACTCGTCCGAGAGCAGACTGCTGATCTTGCCTCCGGACAGGACATTGATCCCTAGTCCCTCATGGCCTATGAATATGTCATCCCCGATGGCTCTTTCCATGACATAGACCTTGTCGTTCCCGAGTCCGTCTGCCATGCTGATCGTCTTCAATGATCCATCCTTCCGCAGGGAGTATATCCCGTTACCCTCCGTTGACACAAGCAATCCCTCCCCAGGCAGCTCGAAGAAAGATGAGACATTGCCCACGCGGTCTCCGAAGACTTCATTGTTCAGGAATTTATCCATTCCGGAAGTGTCATTCCACAGGGCCAGCAGACCGCCTCCATTGATCCCGGCCCAAAGGATATCCTCCGTCCCGTAGTAAAGGCAGTAGACATTCTTGCCTTTAAGCTCGTCAATCTCCCTGATGGATCCGTCAGCCAGATCGATCTCGAATGTCTTGGCATCCCTGTAGGCGATGGCCGCTAGAGAGCTGCCGCTTTTACCGGCACCGTTGGCATACAATCCGGCCGGGATTGGATAAGATGTTGATATGGAGCTGTTTCCGCTGTCCCATACCATAATCTTGTTATCTTCTGTCACAAGAGCAAGGCCATCGTCAATCTTGAATATTCCGGATACGGTCTGGTTTTTCAAAGGTGTCTGGGTGCCGTGAATGGATATGGAGCCGTCAGAGGATGTGTAACTGACAATGGACAGGACACCCGTATCTTCTAAGATGGCCAGTTTGTCTTGCCCGACACAAAGGATGTCCGTGATCTTGTTCGTGTTGACATCGTAGATGTTGATGGGAACCATTTCCCCGGCGATGGGGTTGTAGTGGCATATCCCCCAGTTGAATGAGGAGCAGAATACCTCACCGCTCCCGGAGACCGCCATTGTGAGGTCGCTGATGCTCTGCCTGGCCCTGTCGTATCCGATCTGGAATGATCTGATCCCGCCGTTGTTCAGGTCAATCATGTGGATCCCGCTGAAACCGCACACCCAGTAGACCCCGCCTCCGGCCTCCGCCACCATGCTGGTGGTGCCGAAAAAGGTTCCCATCCTGGCGTCCACTGACTCGAACGAGCCACCGTCGAACATGCTGATTCCTCCCCATGTGCTGATCCATAGGGTTCCATTGGAGTCCTGTGTCAAGTGACGGGGAGAACTGTCGGCCAGACCGTCTTTGATCGTGTAGTGACGTTCCTTGACAGCGGCGCCGGAGCTGGCCGCGAGCAGTGTGGCCGCCGCGAGGGTCGCGAAGACTTTGGGGAATCTCATTTGATTATCTCGTCGATTGGGTACCAGAAGAATCTCGGCCTGTAACACTCAACATTCGTGAACTGCTCCGAGAAATCGTTGGTGTTGACATTGAAAGAGACCAGCAGTTTGCCGTCCGTCTCGAATTGAGGATGCGCCATAGCGTTGTAGGTGAACCAGTTGGGGTTGCCCAGATAAGGCACTTTGAATATCTGTTTGAGATTGTGCCACGGCCCGTAAGGCGTGTCGGAGACCGCTGTGAATATCCTTCCGTCGCCCAGCATCTTATGCTGGGTCAGGAGCACGTATTTGTCCCTGAGTTTGAACACATTGAACTGGGAAGAGACCGGCACTGACGAGAGTCCCAGCAGGGGAGCGGCCTTCGAACTGTCCTCGCTCCAGTCCGATCCTGTGTAGTACTCCCACCTGGTGCCGAGTTCCTCGACTGTCGTCCTCGCGCAAAGCACCTGCGAGACCAGGTTGAGGGGATCCGAGTTAGCTTTCTCATATTGGGCATAGACATAGACCTTCCCTCCGTCATAGAGGGCGGCGGCCCCGTAGACCGCCTCCGGGCTTCCTGTGTAAGGGATCCTGTAGTCCTTGACCAGCTCAATCCCCGGGAGGCTGTATTCCAGGACATGGGTGTCCATGTACTTGAACCCCCAGGCGCCGGCGCTGGCTTGGTACATCTCCAACTGGAAGATATACAGCGTGTTTCCGGCCACGAAACCGTGCCCTGGCCAATACCATCTCTGCTCATCAGGGAATCCGGGAGGGATCGCGGCCGAGTGGTCGCTCCCTGTGGTGATGGCGGTGACTTTGCCATTGTCGTAAACCTGGTATGAGTTACGGAACATGTGGTCGCTCGCGCTTCGCTGGCCTGCCGTGACCTTGCCTGTGTAGGAGTCGCCCATCAGGAAGATGCTCCTGCCGTCGGGCAGGGCGATGGAGTACATCCCGTCCCCGGCGGTGACGCCGGCGTCGTCCTGGATTATCTTCCTGGCTATCTCCGTGTCAATGCTGACGCCGGTATCCGTGCCTTCCTCTTTGAGCGTCCCATTCCGCTCGCACGATCCGGCGAGGGACAGGATCGACAACACGGCGGTCGAGAGACCCAGACCGATTGATTTCTTGATGTCCATCGTGAATTGTTCTTATATTTCGCAAGATAACCATTTTAATCAAGGAAAACATATTCCCTTCCGCCCCGCGGAGCCATTATTATACTCTTTTTGAGGGATTGTATAACATTATGACCCCATTCTTGAGTAGTTTTGTAAAAACGAGAAGAAAATGAGACGATTCCTGACGACCGTTTTAACGCTCCTCCTGACTCTTACGCCAAGTTTTTCCCAGTCCCTCATTCCGGCTTTCAAGGCCGGAGACAGGGTTGCTTTGGTGGGGGACAGTATCACCCATGGCGGGCATTACCATTCCTACATCTGGCTGTACTACATGACCCGTTTCCCTGACATGCCTCTCACGTTCGTGAACTGCGGGGTCGGTGGAGACGAGGCTAAAAGCATTCTGGGACGCTGGGAATGGGATATCGCCCGCAGGAACCCCACCTACATCACCCTCACTTTCGGAATGAACGACACCGGTGCTTTCGGGGTTTACGACAAGGAGAACGCGGCCGAACTGTCGGCGGAGAAAGTCTCCGTTTCGCTCGGGTACTTCTCGGGCATAACCTCGATTCTCGAGGCGCTTCCCTCGGATGTCAATGTGGTCATGATCGGTGGCTCTCCTTATGACGAGACCTCGACCTTCAACAACGCTGTCTTTCCTGGAAAAAACGCCGCTATCCAGAAGATAATCGCCGCCCAGAAAACCGCCGCCGACAGCCATGGGTGGGGCTTTGTGGACTTTAACGCTCCTATGGTGGACATAGCCTCCAAGGCCCAGGCGGAGGATCCGGCCTACTCTTTCTGCCCCCAGGACAGGGTCCACCCCGACAAGGACGGCCAGATGGTGATGGCCTATCTCTTCCTCAAGGCTCAGGGACTGGCCGGGAAAAAGGTCGCGGGGATTGACATCGACGCTTCCCGGAAGAAGATCCTTGAGGAGGACAACTGCAAGATTACCAACCTCTCCAAGGCTGGAGGAAATATCTCTTTCGACTATCTCGCCGCCGCTCTTCCATACCCTTGCGATTCTGTCAGCGAGCACGGTTGGGGCAATATCCATTCCCAGAGGGACGCTTTGAAGATGATCCCCTTCACAGAGGAGTTCAACCAGGAGACCTTGAGGGTCAGGGGACTTGCCGCGGGGGACTACCGCCTGGTGATAGACGGGCAACCCATAGCCGTGTTCTCTTCATCGGCTCTTTCCGAGGGCATAAACATGGCGGAGCTCACCAACACTCCCCAGTACCGCCAGGCCTCGGCGGTGATGTATCTCAACGAGGAGCGGTTCGAGAACGACAAGCGCCTGAGGGAATATGTCTGGATGGAATACAACATGTTCAACGGCACCGACCAGATCTTCAAGGACGACCTCAAGTCCCTTGGGATGGTGGAGGCCGAGGCTAAGAAAAATCCTTTTGTCGGTTATTCATCCTATTGGTACAAAAAGAGTTCCATCCCTGAGGTACGGCAGGCATGGGAAGACTTGTCGTCTTTCTACGTGGAGAGAATATATTCCATCAACAAACCAGTTACCAGAAGAATAACCATTGAGAAAATATGATGAGAATGAGACGGACTTTGACTTTTCTCGCTGCCCTTGCGGCCCTCTGCCTCGCGCTTCCCTCCATGGCGCAGGGCGAGAGGTTGTTCGTGGATGGTTTCCACGGCGGAGTGTATGGCCATTATCCCCTAAAGACCTACACTGACTATATGATGGACCAGCTCGATGCCCATCCAGACTGGAGTATCTGCCTTGAGATCGAGCCGGAGACCTGGGATTCCGTGGCGGTTCATAATCCGGGAGGCTTGGAGAGACTGAAGGCGATGATGCGGACCCCAAGGGTCGAGTACACGAATCCCTCATACGCCCAGTCATACATGTACACCATCTCGGGAGAGAGCATAATCCGCCAGTTACGTTACGGGATGGACAAGTTGTGGACGCATTTCCCCGGCGCCGAGTTCCTCACCTATGCTGTTGAGGAGCCATGCTTCACTACCGCCCTTCCGATGGTGCTCAGCCAGTTAGGCTTTAAATATGCCTCCATAAAATGTCCCAACACGACCTGGGGCGGTTATTCCGCCGGCTTCGGCAGCGGGGTGGTGGAGTGGACTTCTCCGGACGGGAGCCACGTGCTGGCTGTTCCGAGATACTCTTTCGAGAAGCTCGGCGAAAATGTCTGGGAGACCGAGGGCAACGGGCGTTATCCCGGCTATTGGGAAGACTGTGACGCGGCCGGAGTCAAGCGCCCGGTCGGAATGTGCTACCAGGATGCCGGTTGGACCAACGGGCCTTGGCTGGATTATGGCGGGGCCACTCATCCCGGAATCAGTTATCTTACTTGGAGACAGTACTTTGAGGGTGAGCCGGCGGACGCTGTCCACGAGGTCTACAAGATGTCCCAGGAGGATGTCCAGGGAGGACTTGTATGGGGCTCCCAGATTCTCCAGAGGCTCGCCCGCCAGGTCCGCGAGGCCGAGAACAAGATAGTGATGACCGAGAAGACAGGTGTCCTGCTGGGACTCTCCACCGGCAAAAAGCCGGAGCAGAAACTGATCGACGAGGCTTGGCGCACGCTTCTGCTTTCCCAGCACCAC
>JAFVED010000011.1 GCA_017478125.1 Bacteroidales bacterium
GACCAGGACACATCAGGGCTTCTTGTAGTCGCTAAGAACGACGAGACCCAGATGGATCTCGCGAAGCAGTTCTTCGAGCACAGCATAGAGAGGCTATATGTCGCGGTGGTATGGGGCAACATCAAGGAGGATGAGGGGACAATCGACGGGGCCATCGGCCGGGATCCCAACGACAGGCTGCGCTTCAAGGTCTACCCGGAAAGTGACGAGAGGGCCAAACACGCCGTGACCCACTACAAGGTTCTTGAGCGTTTCGGCTATGTGACAGTGGTCCAGTGCCGCCTTGAGACCGGCAGGACCCATCAGATCAGGGTACACATGAGCCACATCGGCCATCCACTGTTCAATGACGCCCGCTACGGAGGCGCCGAGATAAAGAAAGGCACCATCTACGCCAAATACCGCCACTTCATCCAGAACTGTTTCGAGCTTTGCCCGAGGCAGGCTCTCCACGCCAAGACCCTGGGCTTCATACACCCAGGGACCGGGGCTCTTATACGATTCGACTCCAATATCCCTGAGGACATGGAGTCGATGATCGCCAAATGGCGTAAATATGTGTCAACCTGAGCGTCAGCGGAGGGACTAAAACATCGGCGGTCTTCCGCCGCCGGGGCCTCCGGGACCTCTTCCGGGACCGCCGGGGCCTCCGGGACCTCCAGGACCCATTCCCATCCTGTTGCCACGACCGCCGAAAGTACCGAAACGATAGGTCAACGCCACGATGACGTACCTTCCGAGAGTGTTGCTCCAGCTCTCGGTGATCGATCCGTTGCTCTCGCGGACACCTATATTCCTGGCCTGGTCAAGAAGGTCGTAAGCCCTCACGGCCAAGGTGACCTTGTTCTTGAACAGGAGCTTCTGGATGTCAAGGTTGATGATGGTCGTCGGATCTATCTCGGAGACATAACCGATGTACCAGTTGTACCTGAGCTCGGGCTTCAGGGTGAAGCCGCCGGGAAGAGTCCAGTTGAGGGAAGCGTCCACGCTATTCGACCAGGTCTCGGTGTTGTTGACGCTCTGCTTGTCAGTGTCCACGCCCTTGTTGACCGAATAAGTCGTGTGGCTGTACGATCCCCTGCCGCCGAGCATGATCTCAAGATTGTCACTGCGGTAAGTGAACCTCAACCTCTCTGTGAAAGAGAATGTCCTGGAGACATTCTCCTTGAATATCGACGAGTTGGCGGGATCCGGGAAGTCAGCCAGGAATTCTTTGTATTTGGTGAACACCCCGTCCTCATTACGGTACTTGTCCATATTCATCCTCGACCCCGAGTCCTGATAGGAAGTGGACTGGGAGTAGTTGGTGTTGGTCATCGAGAAGATCGAGAAATTCGACTTCCTTATCGGAGAGTTGAAGAACAGCCTGACACCGCCATTGTAGGAATTGGGGCCGTTGTACGGCATCGTGTAGGTCCTGTTATTCTGGTCCACCCACATGGCGGAGACGATGGGATCCTGGACCATTCCACCGGTCAAGTTGACATTGAGAGAGGTGAAGGTCTTCCGGTTCGTCATCCGGAACTCGGCGTTCATGTTGTGGCTGAAATAAGGGATGAGGCCGGGGTTTCCGCTAGAGACCTGCTGGGGGTTGGAGTTGTCCGGAACCCTCATGAGCTGGGTCGTGGAAGGCTGGCTTGAGCGTCCACGGTAGAAAAGCCTCGCGGTCGTGGTCTCGGCCATGTCGTACCACAGCATGGCAGATGGCGCCCAGTTGATCACGTTGCTGTCATAGACCTCGTCGTTGGTCTCATTGTGGGTCTTTGTGGGCATCAAGGACATCCCGACCTGGGCGTGCATCTTGTTCTTCTGGTACTGGAGGTCGACCCCCGCGCTCTGGTTGTTGTAGCGGTTGAGGATATTGCTGGAATACGTCTCGTCCCTGGACTCGCCCGAAGGATTGTAAATCAACGACTTCCCGGAGATCGCGTCTGAGCCGCTGTTATAGGCGTCCTTAACGGACTCGTTCCTGTTCCAGGAATAGCTATAATTGGCCGAGGCGTAGAACCCTCCGCCGAGAGGCTCGGTGTAGACCAGCCTTCCGGACAAGGAGGCTCCCTTGGTGTACTGGTCGATCCTCTGGTTCACGATGTCGGGATCCCTGTTCTCCTCCCCATATTCGCTGATAGACTGGTTGAACCCGTCCATCTTGTTATGGCTGAAATTGTAGTTACCCATGAAAGACAGGGTCCTTCCGGGCATCCCGAGACGCTGGCGGAAAAGCAGGAAACCGTTGGTCTGCCAGTTGTTGTTGTTACCGGTGTTGTTGGAGAAGCCGCTGGTACGGGAAGTGAGCGTTCCCCGGCCGTCATACCTCTCAGACTCAAAGTCAGAGAACTGGACGTAATCACCGCCTCCGAAATTGACCTGTGGCTGGAACAGGATCGAGGTGTTCTCGCTGAACTTGTGGTCCAGGCGTATCCCGAACCTGTGGCCATAGGTGTTCGTAGTGTTGATTCCGGCATCATCGACTCCATTCCTGTACACCATCTGGCCTCCCTCACCGTAATCCGTGGTCTGCACGCTTCTCTGGAGAATATCCCGCTTGGTATTGTTGTAGAGGTAGTTGCCTCCGAGATTCATCCTGTCGTCGAAAAGATCCTGGGCGGCATTCAGGCCGGCCATCCAGGAGCGGGTGATTCCGTTTCCGCCGCCGAAACCGCCTCCGCCGCCGAAGCCGCCACCTCCTCCGAAGCCGCCGCCCATTCCACCGCCTCCACCGCCTCGCATGTTACCCATCATGTTGCCGGCGATGTCCGTGAAACCACGGCCATTGGTGTTGTTGGCGTTGAGAATGAGACTGATATTGCTTTTCTCTGTGAACCTTCCTATGAACGCTCCGCTCTGGTAGCGGAAATCGTCGCCCGTGGCGAGAGTGCTGGTGGTCTTGGGCAGGTCTTTTCCGGCACCGGCCGAGAGATTGCCGACCATACCGTTCATCATCCCCTTCTTGACGCTGAGGTCAATGACCTGCTCCTCATTGCCGTCCTCGATGCCGGTGAACTCGGCCTGCTCGGACTTCTTGCGCACAACCTTGATCTTCTCGATCATCTTAGCCGGGAGGTTCTGGGTAGCGATCTGAGGATCGTCGAGGAAGAAAGTCTTTCCCCCGATGGTGATCTTGGAGATAGTCTCGCCGTTCGCGGTCACGGAACCGTCGTCACCGACCTCGATGCCCGGGAGTTTCTTCAGGAGGTCGACCAACATGTCGTTCTCTGTGGTTTTGAACGACGAGGCGTTGTACTCGACCGTGTCCTTCTTTATGATTATCGGGTTGCCGGTCGCGGAGACACTGGCGGCATCGAGGACCTGCTTGTCCTCTGACATCCTCACAATCCCGAGATTGATAGGGCCCTTGACCTCAACTTCTTTCGTATAGTCCTTATAGCCAAGAAGTTCCGCCTTGAACACATATTTACCACCAGCAACCTTCTCAATGGCCACCTTTCCGTCAGCGTCGCTGAGGGCATACTTGTATGGCTTGCTGCTGTTAGGCTTGGAAATCGAGACGGTCGCGAAAGGGACAGGCTCCCCGTTCTCATCCCGGAGAGTCGCCCTCAAGGTACTCGTGTTCTGGGCGAAAGCGGCTTGCAGGATCGACATCACGCCGATCAGGACCGCCAAGATTTTTCTATAGTTCATACAATAAATATAAATCAAACACTATTTTGACAGAAATAGCGCTTCCCGGTTTAATAAGAAGGGCAAAAAACAGATTATTTGACCCGATCCGGATTGGCTTTGACAAAAGACTCCCAGCTGGAGGAAGATCTCGCTCCGGAAAGAGGACTGGAAGTCGAGTAATAATGGCAGAGCGCTATGGCCAAGGCATCAGTGGCATCGAGATGCTCCGACTTCAACTCTACCCCGAGAGTCTTGCGGATCATCATCTCAACCTGCTCCTTGGAAGCCGCCCCATTGCCGGTGATGGCCTGTTTAGCCTCTCTTGGAGCATATTCGCGGACAACTGATATGCCCTGCTCCATGGCCGCTATCATGGCGGACCCCTGGGCGCGCCCGAGTTTGAGGATCACCTGGGCGTTTTTCCCGTAGAAAGGAGACTCCAACGCCATCTCTGTCCCGTGATAAGTCTTGCAAACTTCGCTGACGGTGTCGTAAATCTGGCGTAACTTGACGTAGGGGTCCTTCTCATGACGCAGGTCCAGGACTCCCATATCGACGAAAACGGGCTTCCTGTCCACGACATCAATCACCCCGAAACCAAGCAGGTTGGTTCCGGGGTCGATGCCTATGATCGTCCGTTTGTCCATCTTTGAGGACTAACAGATCTTGTCGAAGCCGGTGTAAGGACGCAGGACCTCGGGGATATTTATCCCGTCGGCGGTCTCGTTGTCCTCAAGAAGGGCGGCCACGACCCTCGGGAGGGCCAGTGAGCTGCCGTTCAGGGTGTGGCAAAGCTGGATCTTGCCATCCTCGTCACGGTAACGCAGGTGAAGCCTGTTGGCCTGGTAAGTCTCGAAGTTAGAGACAGAGGAAATCTCAAGCCAGCGGCCCTGGGCGGCTGACCAGAGCTCGAAGTCATACGTGATAGCGGACGTGAAGCTCATGTCCCCACCACAAAGGCGGAGTATCCTGTACTTGAGTCCGAGGCTGTTCACGAGCCTCTCCACATGGGAGACCATCTCGTCAAGCGCGGCATAGGAATTCTCCGGCTTCTCGACCCTCACAATCTCGACCTTGTCGAACTGGTGGAGACGATTGAGTCCCCTCACATCCTTGCCGTAGGATCCGGCCTCGCGGCGGAAACAGGGAGTGTATGCGGTGAGTTTCTGCGGAACCTGCTCATTCTCAAGTATAACATCCCGGAAGATGTTGGTCACCGGAACCTCGGCGGTCGGGACAAGATAGAAGTCGTCCAGACCCACATAGTACATCTGGGACTCCTTGTCGGGAAGCTGGCCGGTGCCGAAGCCCGAGGCGGCGTTGACCACCACCGGAGGCTCTACCTCCTTGTAGCCGGCGGCCGTGTTGAAATCAAGGAAATAATTGATCAGAGCCCTCTGAAGCCTGGCACCCTTACCCTTGTAGACGGGGAAACCAGCGCCGGTTATCTTCACTCCGAGGTCAAAATCTATGATGTCATATTTCTTCGCGAGCTCCCAATGAGGAAGCGCGTCCTGGGGAAGATGGACCTCTGGGCCTCCCATCTTCACGACCTGATTGTCCTCGGCACCCTTGCCGGGAACGACAAGGTCGCACGGGACATTGGGAAGAAGGACAATGGTGTCGTCCAATTCCTTGTTATTGGCGTCAGCCTTGGCGAGAAGCTCCGAGGACCTGTTTTTGAGGGCAGTGACTTCCCTCTTGACCTCCTCGGCCTCTTCCCTCTTTCCCTCTCTCATGAGACCGCCGATCTTGGCGGAAAGCTTCTTCTGCTCCGAAAGGAGAGCGTCGCTCTCTGTCTGGAGAGCCCTCCTGTTGGCATCCAGCCCGAGGACTTTCCCGACTATCTCCCTGGCGTCGAAATTCTTGACCGCCAATTTAGCTATCACGCGCTCCGGATCGTCACGGAGCATTTTGAGTGTCAGCATATCTTGTGTGTTTTACGGTTCAAACAAAAAAGAGGACTCTGGCGAATACTCGAAGCCGGTCCTCTTTTTTTTCTATCAATCCTCCGAGTCTAGTTCTCAAAAGGGATAACCGAGACGTAGGATTTGTCAGCTTTCTTCTTCGTGAACTTCACGGTCCCGTCCACGAGAGCGTAGAGAGTGTGGTCCTTGCCCATCCCGACGTTCTTGTCAGGGTTGTGGACAGTACCCCTCTGCCTCACGATGATGTTTCCGGCCTTCACGACCTCACCGCCGAATTTCTTGAGACCAAGCCTTTTGGAGTGGGACTCACGGCCGTTCTTCGAACTTGATTGTCCTTTCTTGTGTGCCATAATCTGATGGATTTTGAAATTAAGCGATAGCGTCGATACGGATCTTGGAAAGCTTCTGGCGGTGGCCATTGAGCTTCTGGAAGCCCTTGCGACGGATCTTCTTGAAGACGAGCACCTTGTCTGCCTTCGCCTCGTCATCGAGGACGGTAGCCTTCACGACAGCGCCCTTCACATAAGGATTACCGAGCTGGATCTGCCCTTCGGAGTCGATCAGCAGGACCTTGTCGAACTCTACGGACGAGTCCTTGGCAGCCGCCAGGCGGTTGACAAAAATCTCTTTTCCGGCCTCGACCTTGAACTGCTGGCCTGCAATGTCTACGATTGCGTACATAAAAACAAAACTTATTTAAGTTTCAGCCTGAGGCGCGTTCGCACTTGC
>JAFVED010000115.1 GCA_017478125.1 Bacteroidales bacterium
GTCTCTCACGCTCACTCCCGGAGATGTGGTAAGGAACAGGCCTCAGACCCCTGTGGAGCCGTTCCCATACAAGGTCGAGGAGGTCTCATTCACTAATGGTGACGCTGTACTATCCGGAACCCTTGTGTATCCGGAGGGCTGGAACGCCAGGAAAAAGGTTCCGGTTGCCATCCTTGTGTCCGGCAGCGGCCTGCAGAACCGGGATGAGGAATTGTTCGGTCACAAGCCATTCCTCGTGATCTCTGATTATCTCGCCCGGAAAGGAATAGCCACGCTGCGCTACGATGACCGCGGGGCCGGGAAATCGGTTGGGAACGCCCAAGAGGCGACCACGATGGACTTTATGGAGGATGCGGGAGCCGGTCTCGATTTTCTGCGTTCCACCGGCAAGTTCGGTAAAACCGGAGTCATTGGTCATAGCGAAGGTGGGGAGATAGCGTTCATGCTCGCCGCCAGAAACAAGGTCGATTTCCTTGTCAGCCTCGCCGGGCCTGGTGTCCAGGGGGACAGCATCCTTTTGCTCCAGAACCTCAACGCCTTACGTCAGGCCGGATATACTATGCCGATCCCGAAAGAGACGGTCAGGGCCCAGGTCAAGTCCCGGAACAATCCATGGCTTGACTATTTCATTGATTATGATCCCGCCAAAGATATCCGTCTCGTCCGCTGCCCGGCCTTGATCCTGAATGGTGGGAAAGACACGCAGGTCGAGGCGCCTGTGAATATCCCGGCCATCGAGTCGAACCTGCCAAGAAACCGCCGCGGTCGCTATGTGTCCAAGAAAACCGCGGTAAAGGTTTATCCTGGGTTGAACCATCTGTTCCAGCACTGTGAGACAGGGCAGTCGGACGAATATGGGCGAATTGAGGAGACTATCAGTCCGGAGGTGCTTTCCGACATCGCGGCCTGGATCAACAAACTTTGATATTGATTATATTCACGGCATGATCTCAGATTCGATAATCCCTATTGTGAGAGATGCGGCGGGGCTTATGGTCCGCTCAGGGTTTGATGTGATGGAAAAAGGCTCGCGGGTCAATCTGGTGACATCTTCCGACCTCGCCGTACAGGATTTTCTGGTGGACAGGTTGTCAGGTCTGATCCCGGGAGCAGGTTTCCTGTGCGAGGAGAATGATCTTGCGGATGTTTCCCACGAATATGTCTGGATCATAGATCCTATCGACGGCACCGCCAATTACTCTAGGGGGATTGACCACTGCGCTGTCAGCGTGGCTTTGTCCAAAGACGGAGAGCTCATCTCCGGTGTTGTGTACAGCCCCTGGAGGAACGAGATGTTCCGCGCCGAGAAAGGAGGCGGGGCGTTCCTTGGCGACAAGCCTATACATGTCTCGGACAGGGGATTCAAAGACGGTTTGATGTGTACCGCGATGAGCACCTACAGGAAAGAATACGCCAAGGTTTGCTCGGACATAATATTCGATGTGTTCATGCGGTGCAATGATCTGAGGCGTTTCGGCTCCGCTGCCGTGGAGCTTTGCATGATGGCCGCGGGCCAGATCGACCTCTATTTTGAGATGCGGCTCCAGCCTTGGGACTACGCCGCTGCCTCCCTGATCCTTTCAGAGGCCGGGGGAGTCTCCTGTGGCTTTGATGGAGGCCATCTCAGCCTCTCGAAACCTGGGATGACTCTGGCCGCGAACAGCGAGGAGAACCTTCGGGAACTCCTGTCGACAGTCCAGCGATATATCCCTGAGTTGCCGTATTGATAATCGGTTATTATCCAAATGATAGGTGCTCGCAGCATGAGATGTTCCCGTAGTCTCGATCGCGAAGGCTCCAAGGTTCGGGTCACATCATCAATTACCTGAGAAAGAAAGGCTTGCATGATTGGATTTGCGTAAAAGAGACTTTTTTCTTAAAATATGTCTCCTTTTAACGAAAAATTGCTATATTTGCATCCGCATTCGCGACAATAGGGGCGTAGCTCAGTCGGTTCAGAGCGCTTCAGTCACATTGAAGAGGTCATCGGTTCGAGCCCGATCGTCCCTACGGGTCAACGAGAGTTGATATCTGGATGTAGCGCAGTTGGTAGCGCACCTGGTTAGGGACCAGGAGGTCGCTGGTTCAAGTCCAGTCATCCAGACCAAGGGTATGGCGAGGATCCTTTTCCGTCATGCCCTTTTATAACTAAAGGTGAGTTGTCCGAGTGGTTGAAGGAGCCTGCCTCGAAAACAGGTGTACGGCAACGTACCGGGGGTTCGAATCCCTCACTCACCGCAGGTCAGTATCAAAACCAAGTCCGCCGCACAAAACATGCGGCGGACTTGGTTTAAATACTTTTCAGTCTGAGAGAACTAACTGATTATTTTATATTTCCCGACAAGAGGGATTTCCTTGGTCTTACCTTTCACGGCGTTGATGATTCCGATTACAGCGAGAACAAAGATAAAGATATTCAGGATCCAGGCTATAAAGGCCACTCCGGGGATTCTGGAAATTGCGATGCTCACGACGCAGCAGATCAAGAGGATAAGGCCCTGATTGACATGGAAGCGGGCGTACTTCGATTCTTTTGCGGCGAATAACGGAATCAGCACAAGGATGCCGAAATACGCCAGTACCGCCATGAGTTTGTTGGCGTTGATGTCATCGGGATCGCATGTGCCGGTGGGAGGAGGGGTCTGGGGAGCAGGGGGCACCACAGAAGCTACTTCTTGAGTAGACGCTGTTTCTTGAACCGGAGCTGCTTCAGGCGCTTCAGCGGCTGGAGCTGGCTCAGTTGACGGAGTCTCGGCCGCGATATCCTCCTTGTGTGATTCGATGGCCTCGATGATGCCCTCACGCATCTTTGAGCCCACATTGGAGAACCGGAGGTCCTTCCCATCCACAAGTTTGATGGTGAAGCCGCTGATACCATACTTCTCATAGCTCGCGATCTCAGAGACGTTGATGACCCAGCCCTGGTCAAGCAAGGCCATAGGCGAGTCAGGCAGCCAATAGACTTTACCGGGGGTGAAGGCAAGCCTACCGTTCGAGGAGTTGATTCTTGTGAAGTTGAATGCCGGAGTGAAACATTCCTGGATGTCCGGCTCA
>JAFVED010000116.1 GCA_017478125.1 Bacteroidales bacterium
AGAAGATTACTAACAATCGCCCTGCTGTTGACACTTTGTCATACCCTACTGGCCCAGGATCCCGCTTACACCCAGACCGTCACAGGGAAAACGACCACCGTGACCATTCTCCAAACCAGTTCTGACGCCAAGATCGACCCTATGATCTATGGACAGATGTTGGAGGACTGCAATGATGCCGTGGTGTATGGCGGTGTTGTCGATGATAAAGGAAACGAGAATCCACAGGTCATCGAGCAGCTCAAACCTCTCCGGATCCCTGTCATGCGCTGGCCTGCGGGAACCGCCATATACGATTATGAGTGGAAAAAAGGCGTGGGACCGAAAGAGAAACGAGAGGCCGTGGATGAGCTTATCTGGGGCGGAAAAGAGTATTACACCTTCGGCACCGACGAGTTCATCCAGTGGTGCGAGAAAATCGGAGCGGAGCCTTACATCAATATAAGTATGGGCAACAATTCCCTCATCCCGGCGTCCCTTGGGGAGGCCGTGGACTGGGTGGAATATGCCAACGGCCCAGCATCTTCACAGATGGGCGCATGGCGCGCCGCCAACGGCCACCCAGAGCCCTACAACGTGAGATATTGGTGCATAGGCAATGAGAACTACTTGACAGCCAAGGATATTCATAAAAAAGAGTCAGCCGGAGAATATGCCGATTTGCTGATCTTATGGGCGAAGACCCTCAAAACCGTATGTCCGGACTTGAGTCTCCTCGGAGTAGGATTCACCGCCCCGTGGAACACGATCGTGCTCGACAAATGCGGAGATCAGCTGGATTATCTCACTATTCACTATTACATGAGCGCCCAAATCAAGGATGATGGCCTGGTGGATCCCTGGAAAACACTTTTCAGTCCAAGCCGATTCGAGCAGAGCCTTAAGGTCAACATAGATGTCCTCAAGGCATACAATGAGAAAAGGGGCAGGAAAGATAATCCTTTACGATACAGTATTGACGAGTGGAACAACCGCCACAGTGTGTTCTCTGAGGGCAAGTATTCCTTTACCAGAAAAGACGACAGGCGGCAATACGATGTCGCCGGGACGGCAGGTATGCTGAATGTGTTCCTCCGCAACAGCCCATATGTGGGTATGGCCAACTACATTTTCCCTGTCAACGGCCATGGCCTGCTCAAGACCGCGGGAAATGAAGATGCCTACAAATCCACCAACTACCATGTTTTCGACTTATACCGGAAATATATGAGTGGCAATACATTAAGCGTTGATGTCACTGGTCCTGGGATGAAGGGTGCCCGCTTGGGAGACCTCCGGATAGACGGGGAACATGATATGGATCCGGAGACTCTTCTCGATCTCTGTTTTGTTGATTGCGCGGCCTCCATCGCCAAAGATGGATCCATCAATGTCGCGTTGGTGAACCGTTCTTATGACAAAGCCCAGAAAGTCAAGGTGGTACTGCCCTCCGGCTTCAAGCTTTCCGAGGCGGTCGGGCTCCAGTCTGATGATGTCAAAGCAGCCAACACCCTCCTTAACAGGGACAATGTGAGACCGGAGCAAATCAAAACCAAGGCTGACACCGTTACTTTAAAACCATGCGGGCTTGTAATCCTGAAGTTCCTGCCGGAGCAGTAACATCCCCCGTGGTACGGAAACAACAGTTAATCAATAAAATGCATAAACAGCTGGTACTGATTTCGGTTCCAGCTGTTATAGTAATCAACAGTATGTCAAGAGTTTGCGTACCACGCTCATTGTTCGCTTATTTGTTCAGTTCCGAAAAAAAGGCTATATTTCCTAATCAAGAATAATCAACTTGAAGTATGGACAGACGAGATTTCATCAAGAGTTCGGCGCTGGCCACGGCCGCGCTGATGTTTGACTGGGAAAAGGCGTTCGCCCTTGGCGCCAAAGATCCGGCGGTCGGGAAGGCGTGGAAAGGGTGGAAGAAAGGCCATTTCCAGGTGCATTTCATCTACACAGGAGTGGCAGAATCGATGTTCATGATATTCCCGGATGGGACATCCATGCTCCTTGACTGCGGGGACCACAACGCCATCGGAAGGGGCAAGCTGGCGGTGCCGGTGCTTCCCTCCCCTGACAAACACGCCGGTGAATGGATCGCCAGGTATGTCCAGAGGGTTAATCCTCACGGAAATAAAGTGGATTACATGATGCTCTCCCACTACCATTCCGACCATGGCGGGAACAAGAGCTTCAACGCCGGGGTCGTGGAGAGGGACGGCAAGCCCTATCCGCTCAGCGGGTTCTCCCACGCCGCCGAGTGGCTCTCTTTCGGCAAAGCCTTCGACAGGGCATGGCCGGACTATGACGACCCGATCCCCCTCATCGAGAAATCAGCCGACTGCGTGGAGCAAATGAGGATGTTCTATGAATATATGTCCCGGAACAGAGGCCTTAGGATAGAGAAATTCCAGGTCGGGGCTACGGACCAGGTCAGGATGCTCCACTCCCCGGGGAAATACCCTGGATTCTCCGTCAGGAACATCTGCGGCAACGGCCGGATAGCGGCGCCAAACGGCAGGATCATCGACCTCTACGCTGAGAGGAAGAAAGAGAACCCGCTCTATTTCAACGAGAACGGGATGAGTCTCGGGATGGTCATCTCCTACGGTCCATTCAGGTTCTACACCGCCGGAGACTTCTCTGACAAATGGAGACTGCCGGACAGGAGCGAGTTCCAGATCGAGGACGCCATCGCCGATGTCTGCGGCAAGGTGAGTGTCGCCAAGATCAACCACCACGGCCATTATTCCATGACCCGGAAGTTGCTGGAGGCGCTTCAGGCAAGGGTCTATGTGAGCTGTGTCTGGGACCAGCTCCACAATGTCGCCCCGGTCATGGAGAGGATAGCCGACCAAAACGTCTATCCGGGCGAGAGGATTGTCTGCCCGGGAATATTCCCGAAAGAGAGAAGGATTGAGGACGCGGGCAAGGAATGGCTGGGCATCATCCACAAGGACTCTTTCGACGGAGGCCATGTGGTTCTCGATGTCCCCAAAGGTGGCAAAGAGTATTCAATAACTTACCTGACAGCTGCGGACGAGTCGATGAAAGTGCTGAGTGTCATGAATTTCCGCTCATCAGAGGCTCCTGACGAAGTCCCACTCAGTCTGGGCTGACTTGACTTTGACCAAGGTCTGGGTGGAGACGATGTACTCTGAGAGACCGACTTTGTCCGCACCCTCGTGCCAATCGTAGGTATAGCCAAGCTGAGTCCAGGGAAGAGGAGTGTCATCCTCATAAGCGGCCTCGACACAGTACACTGTAGCGGTACCACTCCCGGAAATTGGTCTCACCGATAGTGTAATCCGTATCCGCATAATCCGGGAACTCCAAGGCACCTGAGGTGGTGGTGATGTCCGGATCGTGTGAAGGGCGGAACATACCGGCAGGATCGGCGTAGAAACTGACCATAATATTATAGTCACAATCCGGAGCGAGGCCGTATATCTGTAGAAGCCTCATATGGGCGGCGGCGCTGTCAAACCCAGCGAAAACTTCTTTACGGCTCTTCCAATCTTCAGGGATGGTCACCCAAGTGCCCATCTCGCGATCGATCCGACAGGTCCCTTCTTGGCCAAAGAAGCGCTGAAGACGGCTGGAGTCGACAAGGGTGACTACCAACACCATATCAGTGCCATCCTCATTGACCCACTCCTCTCCAGGCCAATCCTTTCTGATTGGCATTAGATAAGATACTATCTTACTTGGGTCCAACTGCTTAGGGTCACAATAGCGGCATATAAAGCGGCTTCTAAGGCGGGAATATCCTCATTCCAAGGCACCTCATTCCCCTTGGCGGCCTTATTCTTGCCACCCTTGCCCGCTCATCCGGCAAAGAACAGCGAGAGCAGAGCCACAAGGCAAATAACACGTTTACTCATAAAGGATAAAACTAAAGGCCAAGCTTCTTGAAGAAGTCGTTGCCCTTGTCATCGACCAGGATAAACGCCGGGAAGTCCTCGACACGGATCTTCCAGATGGCCTCCATCCCGAGTTCGGGATATTCAACGCACTCGATGCTCCGGATGCTGCTCTGAGAAAGGACAGCAGCCACACCGCCTATGGTGCCGAGATAGAATCCCCCGTGTTTGAGACAGGCGTCAGTGACGACTTTGGAGCGGTTGCCCTTGGCAATCATGACAAGGGACGCGCCATGATCCTGGAACTCATCCACATAAGGATCCATGCGATTGGCTGTTGTGGGGCCCATGCTGCCGCAAGGATACCCTTCCGGAGTCTTTGCGGGACCGGCATAGAGGATGGGGTGGTCCTTGAAATAGGCGGGCATCTCCTCTCCCGCGTCAAGGCGGGCCTTCAGTTTGGCATGGGCGATGTCACGGGCCACGATGATGGTACCGTTGAGGTTGACCCTGGTACCGACCGGGTATTTTGTCAGCTCGGCCCGCACGGAATCGATGCCGTTGTCAAGGTCTATGACAATCCCCTGGGGGCCTTCGCCGGGACGGCGGTACTCCTCGGGAATAAGCTCTGAAGGATTGGTGTCCATCTTCTCGATCCAGACTCCGTCAGCATTGATTTTGCTCTTGATGTTGCGGTCGGCAGAACAGCTGACTCCCATTCCGATAGGGCAACTCGCCCCGTGACGGGGAAGACGGATGACACGGATGTCGTGCGCGAGATACTTGCCGCCGAACTGCGCGCCCAGGCCGATTTTCTGAGCCTCCACGAGGAGCTTCTGCTCCAGGTCGATGTCACGGAAAGCGCGGCCGGTCTCATCTCCGGTGGTAGGGAGCGAATCGTAGAACTTTATGCTGGCGAGCTTGACTGTCAGCAGATTCTTCTCGGCAGAAGTTCCGCCGATCACGAATGCGATATGGTACGGAGGACAGGCTGCGGTGCCAAGGGAACGCATCTTCTCGACGAGGAAAGGAAGCAGAGTCCCTTCATTCTGGATGGTGGCCTTGGTCATCGGATAAAAATAGGTCTTGTTGGCCGATCCGCCGCCTTTGGCGACCATGATGAAACGATACTCGGAACCTCTCACGGCCTCGATGTCTATCTGGGCTGGGAGGTTGCACTTCGTGTTGACCTCGTCGTACATGTTCAGGGGAGCATTCTGGCTGTACCGGAGATTCTCCTGGGTGTAGGTGTTGAAAACACCGAGGCTCAGGGCCTCTTCGTCTTCGAAATCAGTCCAGACTCCCTGGCCCTTTTCGCCATGGATGATCGCGCTTCCGGTGTCCTGGCAGAATGGAAGAATCCCCTTCACTGAAGTCTCGGCGTTACGCAGGAACTGGAGAGCCACGTACTTGTCATTTTCGGAAGATTCCGGATCGCTGAGGATCGCGGCGACCTGTTCATTATGAGAACGGCGAAGCATGAACTGGCAATCGTGGAAACTCTGCTGAGCGACAAGTGTCAGGGCTTCAGGAGAAACTTCCAGTAAAGTCTTGCCTCCAAGTACGGAAGTCTTGACGAGCTTCTCCGAACCCGGAATCTTGTAGTACTCTGTCGTGTCCGGTCCCAGCTGGAACATCGGAGCATATTTGAAATCAGGCATTCTTATGAGGTTTATTTTGATTGTATCTGCATGTGGCGACGCTTGAGGGCTGATAGAATACTGCGCTCCGTCATGGGAGTAAGGTCTTTAAAGGTGGTTTTTGCCTTCAAATCGGCCAACGGCATTTCCAAAAGGAGTTTGGCAATGCACTCATCAGCAAAAGAGTTGGTAACAATATCGATTCCGGAAAAATCAAGCACGACCTTATCTTCCCCATCCAGTAGCGGACGGAGATCGGCCCGGATTTTGGCGCCAAGGAGACGCGTACCCATGCTGTCTCCGTATTTGCTGAATTTGAATTCTGCCATTAGTTTGAGTTTTATAGATACTTTTTGCTACCACACAAATTTAACCAATTAATCCCACCCCAGCAAAACTTTTGGTTGAATAAAACCTCCTTGGTAAAATAAAACAATACAGGTATTGTACAATATAAAGATTGTTTTTATCTTCGCGAAAAGATGCGACATGACATTTGACAAGATACTTGACGATAAGAGGCTTTGGGCAGTAAGATATGAAGGAGAGGCTGACAACTGTTTCGCTCAGTTGTTTTCCAGCTGGTACGATATGAATTGGCTCCGGTCGTTCTTTCAAGACAACCTTGCAGATTTATCCTCATTCTTTCATATTACAGATGTGTATGAGGCTGTGATGGATACCATCAATCAGGCAAAGAGGCTGGAATGTGTGATGTTGGATATAAGACCCAACGCAAATCTGGATGTTCTGTTCAAGCATTTGGAAAACAGCCGATATTTGGAGATGACACTGGGCAGGGAAAAAGCCTATGGAGACAGAGGACACCGGCATCATTCATGGCTTCGAATCTATGCCATTAAAATCGAACCAGGGGGCTACTTGGTCACTGGCGGAGCAATAAAACTGACAGCGACAATGGAGGAACGGAGTCACACTTTAGCCGAACTCGCAAAGATGGAAAGCGTGAGAAACTATTTACTGGATAATGGAGTATATGATTTGGACGGCTTTAACGATTATATAGAAGATGAACAAGGCAATTGATTATCTGGAGACACACCGGTCTTCAACACCGTCGCGATGGCGCGAGGACGCTGAGTGGCGCAAAGACAATGAGTATTGGCTCAAATACTCGCGTTATATTACGTTACAGGTATTGCGGGCCATGGAAACGCAGTCGATTACGCAGGCAAAACTGGCCAAACGTATGGGATGCTCTCAACAATACATATCAAATCTCTTGAAGGGTAGTTCAAATATGACACTTGAAACTATCGCCCGCCTGGAAAATGCCCTGAACATCGACCTTGTTAAATCGGCCCTGTCCTACACCCAAGGGTATACCACGTTTTCTACTTCACGTCATCAATATTTAAACGACTCTGCCGGAGAAGAAATCCGTCCAGGCATCAAAACCAGGCACCTTGTAGATGGGAATAAGTCTCTAAAGAAATAATATTTGCTCAACTTTTTCCGGATTAGTGATTAAAACCTATCTTCGTCTGGGTGTTCTATACTTTGAATTTAGATTCACGAACTTTGTCTCCAGGTAATCGCAGCCATATCTCTCATTGGAACAGGCATACGTGGTATAGGGATTTCCGTTCACCGCCACGCCTTTCTTTACAACCTTAATACGGCCACAATGGCACTTCGGGCAAAGCTCTGCTTCAGGGATGCCTGCACCAGGCTGTCGCGGATCTGGGACGGGAATCCAATGGTTCCGCCGTTGCAGTTGAGCAGAATGATGTAGTCACACTCCAGTCCCTTAGACTGATGGACCGTCAAAATCCTCGCGTTCAGACTCTGTAATATAGTGGCTATAGCTGAAACGGGAGCTTATTTCCGAAAATGCCGCATCGACATCAGGAATCAGTCTCGCGATCTTTTCTGTCCTCTCCTGATGCTGTTGTTTGAGATAATTGGAGCGGACAGGTATCATCACCCAAAGGATGATGGCAACAATTAGCGGTATGATAAGAACATACAGCATTAAGTGTTTCTTGATGATAAAGCGCTTGTGAATGCAAAGATACGAAAAAAGCCCATGTCGACAGTCCTAAGCACAATAAACAATTAACCGCCTCTTTATGAAAGGCGGCTGAATATATTGTGATAATAATGGATGTCAGAGCTGTATCAAAACTGTGATTATGATTCTTGAATTCTGCCATAATTTGGTTATTATGTTATCATTCAATATCTTCTATCGGCTCGACAGCTCCCCCGGCCCCTTCCTGCATGAGGTAGCGGCGCATAAACTCTCCGAGGTCGCCGTCAAGAACACCTTGGGTGTCGGCGGTCTTGTAACCGGTACGGAGGTCGTTCACCATCTTATAGGGATGAAGGACGTATGAGCGGATCTGGGAACCCCATTCGATACGTTTTTTCTGACCCTCGATCTTGTCCTTTTCCTCCTGCCTTTTCTTCATGGCGATGTCGTAAAGCCTTGAGCGAAGGAGCAGCAGGGCCTTGGCCCTGTTTTTCGGCTGATCACGGGTCTCGGTGTTCTCAATGAGTATCTCTTCTTCCTTTCCGGTGTCCGGATCCTGATACAGGTAGCGGAGACGCACCCCGGACTCTACCTTGTTGACGTTCTGGCCGCCGTGGCCTCCGGCCCGGAAAGTGTCCCAGGACAGCCTGGAGGGATCCACGTTGACCTCTATCGTGTCATCCACGAGAGGATATACAAAAACAGATGAGAACGTGGTCTGGCGCTTTCCCTGGGCGTTGAATGGCGAGATCCTGACCAACCGGTGGACACCGTTCTCAGCCTTGAGATAGCCGTAGGCGTATTCCCCGTCGAACTCGATGGTGACAGATTTGACCCCGGCCTCATCACCGTCCTGGATGTCCGTGACGGCAGTCTTGTAGCCATTGCGCTCGCCCCACCGGAGATACATCCTCATCAGCATCGAGCTCCAGTCGTTGGCCTCCGTGCCTCCAGCACCGGAGTTTATAGTCAGGACCGCCCCGAGGTTATCTCCCTCGGAGCCGAGCATATTCCTCATCTCAAGCGAGCCGACATCCTTAAGGGCCAAGGAGTAGGCCTGGTCAAGTTCCTCAGTCTCAGGTGTTGAGCCACTATCGTCAGAACTATTGTCAAGGCTCTCTTTGGCGAACTCGTAAAGCACGTCGACATCCTCAGCCTCAGAGAAAGCCTTGTCGTAGCCAGTCACCCACGACTTTATCCCGTTGAGATTCTTCATGAAAGCCTCGGCGCCTTTAGGGTCGTTCCAGAAGTCTGGAGACTCAGTCTTCTTCTGAAGAAGGGCGATCTGGTCCCGCTTCCCGGATATGTCAAGGCAGGTGAAAAGTGTTTGAAGGCGTTCCTTCAGGGATTCGATCTGTTCTCTGGTGGTCATCTGACTATAAGCTGGCTTTAACTCTTCCGGGAAGGTCAGTCTTGATGAGGACGCCCCTCGGCACGTCATGGTCAATCATTTCCAACTCGAAAGGAGGACGGGAGGCGTGAGCCGCCCTGGTTCCGGTATCAGGAGCGCCCGCCGCGGACAGCGCGGTTTTCAGCATTGACTCACCCGTATCGCCGAGCTGATACCCGTCAAAGGGGTCATCATACGCCTCGATGTTGACAGGGATACCGTCAGGCATGGCCGGATTGTTCCCGTTCTTGTCGGCGAACTTGCTGACCATCACATAGATGCCCCAATCCGCTATCTGTGAATAACTGAAATTGGGAATAATGTCTTTGAAGGAGCTGGGAGACATCATATAGCCGGCGCAGTATTTCCCGTAAGTCTGAGTCCCGATCAAGGTGACGTTCATATAGGGCAACAGGCCCACGATCAGCCCTTCGGACGCTGAGGCGGAGCTGCCTGTCACGATCACGTACAGCTTGCTGATCCCTGGATTGGCGTCAGAAATGTCCTCACTGATATTGTAGTCGCCGCCCTGATACTCGAAAGTAGTGGAGAAATACGTGTTGAAATCCTCGTCCTTCCAGGCGTTTGTGAGCAGATCGTTGTAAACCTCTGTCTGGAAAACGTCACCGGCGGCGACACTGGAATAAGGCGCTATCAATGAAGCGAGCTCACATTCGGTGTTGACATAGCCGCCTCCGTTGTACCTAAGGTCGAGAATCAGCTCCTCGACACCTTTGGCCTTGAACTCGCGGAACACTTGAGGCAGGGTCTCCATGGACTTGATGTCAAAGGAGTTATATACGAGATAACCGATCTTCTTCCCTTGGACCTCGTAAGTCGTGTCCACGAGAACCGGGTTTTCCCACATGTCCACAGCCTCCAGGGTGACCTGTTTCTCGACAGGCCCGATCTGATTCTGGTCAGCGATGTAGTGGGCGATGCCCAGAGTGACTTTATCCTTGTTGAAAGCGTCATATATGTTCGACGCGGTGATCGCGTTCCCGTCGATCGTAATGATAATGTCGCCTCTCTTGAGGCCTCCCTTCTCCGCGGGACCGTCCTTCACGACATAAGACACGATCAGGAAATACTCCCCGGTCCTGTTCGATATTCCTCCCGCCTGGAGGTCATAGCCGAAAGTGAGGCCAAGCCCCTCGACCGAGTTGGTCATGGACTTCAAGTCGTCAGTCAGGACCGTCCAATGGTCCACCTCCTTATTGTCAACGTGGTAACGTATTTTCCGCACGACCGAGACCGGATCGGTACAGGTGGACGGGGAGAGCTGGTCCAGGTCGCTGTCGATCTCCTTCGCCCAGAGATAATAAATGCCTAAAGCATTCTGGGCGAACACGTCCGCCTGACGTATCTGGGTGGTAGGACCTGTCGTCTCAGACGGGTTCGAGGGCCTGGTGGGAGTCTCAGGCGTCTCGCCGCCGCTGAAAGGATCATCGGCTGGAGG
This sequence comes from Bacteroidales bacterium, assembly GCA_017478125.1. Lineage (GTDB taxonomy): Bacteria > Bacteroidota > Bacteroidia > Bacteroidales > UBA932 > Cryptobacteroides. Next base: position 10,337 of record JAFVED010000116.1, read on the forward strand.
ATCACAAGCGGTGAGACAAGCGGCGGCCGCGGCCGCTATTGAGAGAAGACGATAAATACTTTTCATATTCCTGACAAGGCTCGCTTGGGCGAACCTTCGCGAATTTAACACATTTATCCCGGATAATTAAGTATATTTGTGAAATGATCGGCATTTTCGACTCTGGCTCAGGCGGCTTGTCCGTGCTCCGGGAGATCTTGAGGATACTCCCGAAGGAGAGATATATCTACTTCGCCGACAACGCTTTCTGCCCGTATGGGGAGAAGACGCCCACGTTTATCCAAGACAGGGCGAGAACCATAACCGGATTCCTGCTCTCAAAAGGGGCCGACATCATCGTCGTGGCCTGCAACACCGCCACAGCCGCCGCCATAACCACCCTGAGGAAAGAGTACCCGATCAAATTCATCGGCATGGAACCCGCCGTCAAACCCGCGGCCCTGAGCTCCAGGACAGGGGTGATCGGAGTACTCGCCACCGCAGGCACCCTCAAGGGGTCGAAATATCTCACTACCAAAGGATTGTATGAAGACAATGTGAAGATAGCGGAGCGTGTCGGGAAAGGTTTCGTGGAGCTTGTCGAGCGCGGTGTCCTCGACGGCCACGAGGCGGAGGAGACGGTCCGGCTCAGCCTCCAGCCCCTTCTTGACGAGGGAGCGGACAGGATCGTGCTCGGTTGCACCCACTACCCCTTCCTGAAGGATGTCATCCAAAGGCTCGCCGGGCCGCAGACGCGAATCATCGACCCCGCCCCGGCGGTGGCCAGACACTTGCTTGATGTGATGATGTCCGAAGGCCTGATCCGCGAGGACGGCGGTCCAGCGCTGCCGGACATCACGCTTGCCGCCTCGGGAGAATTGGACACGGTCCGGAGGCTGCTGGACTCGATCACAGATGGAAGCGACTAACATCCAATAACCTGTAACCTATAAAAAAAATGAGATCACAACACATCAGCTCACGCGTCCTGACCGTCGCCGCCATAGCGATAGCGGCAATAGGACTCATCTCCTGCTCCGCTTCCCGTAAAGCGGCCGGAACATCCCGCTTATCCTCCTCAAGGCCAGTCCAGATGATCCTGGACTCCGACTTCGGGAGCTCTACTGACGACCTCTTCGCGCTCATGATGATCCACAACTATATAGACGAGGGTCTCGTGGATCTCAAGGGTATCATCGTGGACCGCGAGGGCGACAAGAACGCCGGCCTCGTGGATATATTCAACACCTACTATGGCCACCCGGACATCCCTGTCGGACTTGAGAGGGACGGGGTCAAGAATCCGCGTTGCTTCATCCCCTACAACGGCATCTGCGACTTGAAGGACGAGAACGGCGATCCGCTTTTCAAACGCTCCTTCGACGAGAAAAAGTGTCCTGACGGTTACAAACTCTACAGGAATCTCCTCTCCAAAGCCGACGACAAATCAGTCTCCGTGGTCGCCATCGGTTTCGCCACCACCCTCGCCCACTTGTTCGAGTCCGGTCCAGATGAGTACTCCCCGCTTTCCGGAGTCGAGCTTTTCGGCAGGAAAGTGAAAGCCGTCTACATCCAGTCCGGCCGATTCGAGGCCGGGGACAGCCTGTGCGGCTACAACATGAGGGCGGCATCCAAGCAGTCCGCGATCTTCTATGACAGGCTCCCCAAGAACGTGGACATCGTGATGTCTCCCAGCAACATAGGCGACAATATGGACTATGTGCCAGCCGATGTGCTCTCCGATCTGTCCAGCACAGACCTCAACCCGATCAAGGCGGTCTACACCAATTACACCTGCGACACAGGCCAGAGGATGTGGGACACCAACTGCCTTGTCAACGCCGTCCTCGGAGACGGCGAGTACAACCTCTCGCCACGTGGCTGGGTCACCTTTGTCGACAAAGGGCAGGACTCCCAGATGCTGTTCGAGGCCGACCCGGATGGCAACGCCCGGTACCAGATTCCGGGAGACTCATATTTCAACCAAGAGAAACTGATGGACATCCGGCGTCACACCCGCGTCAACAGGTATCCTTCAGCCTACACTATCGAGGCACCGCAGCCACAGCTGGTCAGGGAGGACGCGGCCGATTGGGTAAAACCAAGGATGAGACTCCTTGTCGACAAATATCTTGGCAGCGCCGGCAACAAGCTCGATCCAGACAACGTCCGCATGCTTTTCCGTCCCCTGGGCTATACCGGTCCGAACGCCAAGGACTACGGAGAGGCCGAGAAACTCCTGACCGAAGAGATCTACTCAGCGATGCTTGCCAAAGCCATAAACGGAGGCAACAAGACGCTCGCCATTGTCACCGGGCCGCCGTCAAGCGGAAAATCCACGGCGGTCAAAGGACTGAATCTCAAGAACTCCGGTCTCATCTATGACGCCGCCCTGACCGGATCCGGGGTACTTGACAAGGCGATTGCCCAGGCGAAACAGGCAGGAATGGAGAAGATTACCCTCGTGATGGTCTACAACGACATCCTTACCTGCTTCAAGAACACGGTGTCGAAAGGACAGGAGACTTGGAACTACACAGCGCTCGACTATCTTGTCGACGCCTATCGCGACAATATCGGCAAGCTGGAGGAGATCCGCTCTTCTCACCCGGATCTCGAGATAATCCCTGTGGACTGCTCGGGCAACCAGGGTGTCAGGGTCGTCGGAACAGAAGACGCCCTCGGATGGGATTTCGAGGTGGACGAGGATGACTTCAAGGGACTGCTCACATGCTTGAAAGATGAGATAGAGAATGGAGGAATAGACTCGTCATCCCTCGCCGGAGTCACAGAGAACCTGTTGACTATCAAAGGACTCGGAGAGTCTAACAAGCCTCTCGCCAAAGATATTGCCAAGAAAGTGGAGGAGATTACCCAAGCCTACAAGATGAGATAACAGAATATGCTCAATTATTCCTATTGCTCGGACAAGTACCAGTACACGATGGGAAAGTCCTTTTATGAGACTGGCCGCAAAGATGTCAGGGCCGTATTCAACATGTTTTACCGCAAGGCCCCTGAGAACAACAACTGGGCTGTGTGCTGCGGCACTGAAGAGGCAATAGAGTGCGTCCTCAACCTCGGGAAGGCTGAGCCGTCATTCTTTGAGAAATTCCTTCCGGGAGAGAGTTACACCGAGTTCCGCGAATACCTCTCAACGATGCGGTTCACCGGAAATGTGTGGGCTGTCAGGGAAGGAGACATAGTGTTCCCCAACCAGCCTATAATCACGGTGGAAGCCCCTCTGATCGAGGCCCAGGTCCTGGAGACTCCCCTGCTTTGCATAATGAACCACCAGATGGCCGTGGCGACCAAGGCCTCAAGGGTCTGCAGAGCCACAGACAAGCCGGTCAGCGAGTTCGGCTCACGCAGGGCCCACGGCCCCTGGGCGGCTACTTACGGTGCCAAAGCCGCCATCATAGCCGGTTGCGCGAGCTCATCCAATATCCTGACCGGGGTGATAAACGGAGTGCCCTCGACTGGAACGATGGCACACAGCTTCGTGACTTCATACGGCAGCACGGTGGAGGGCGAGCATAAGGCGTTTGTTGACTACTGCGAGACCCATAAGGGGGAGAACCTTATCCTGTTGATCGACACTTACGACACTCTCAAGTGCGGGGTTCTCAACGCGATACGTTCCTTCAGGGAGTGTGGGATCGACGACAATTACGCCCCCGGCTACGGCATACGCCTCGACAGCGGCGACCTCGCCTACCTGTCCCAGAAGGTGAGGAGTATCCTTGACGCCCACGGGATGACCAAGTGTAAGATCTTCGCGACCAACTCCCTGGATGAGTATCTTATCACAGACCTCGAGCGCCAGGGTGCCCGCATCGACTCATACGGGGTCGGAGACGCTATAGCTACCAGCAAGGCGGCCCCTTGCTTCGGCAATGTCTACAAGCTTGTGCAGATCGGCGGGGAGCCGGTGTTGAAGCGCTCCGAGGACACGATCAAGCTGATCAACCCAGGGTTCCAGATCACTTACAGGATCATCAGGAATGAGCCCGAGAGCGGTGAGCTGTACAAGGCTGATGTCACTTGCCTCAGGGGGGACTCCGTCGCGAGAAAGATCGAGGCGGGTGAGGAGTTCACTATCTTCGCGGAAGATGACCGTTTCAAGCACAAGACCTTCGAGGCGGGATCATATTCGTGGAGAGCACTCCAGCCGCAGGTCATCAAGGATGGCGCTGACTGCTCCGTCAAGCACTCGCTCGGGGAAAAGAAAGCCTTCTTCCAGGACACGCTCCACCATTTCAGTCCCTCCGAGAGGCGTCTCATCAACCCGCACTACTACAAAGTCGACATCTCCGAAGACCTGTACAACAAGAAGATCTCTATGCTTGAGTCCCTCAACAAAGAGATCGCCGCCTTCAAGATCGACTGATCACTTCACTGCCGCCGGATCAGAGGATGGCGACCAGCCTCTCGAGCCAGAAGGCGTCGATGTGGTCGAAAGCAGACAGGTCGACGCTGTCTATGTCAAGGACTCCTATCACCTCCCCTTCCCTTTTAACCGGGACAACAATCTCCGATTTAGAAAGGGAAGAGCAGGCGATATGTCCCGGAAACTCCTCGACATCAGGGACCACAACCGCGCGGGCCTCTTTCCAGGCCGTCCCGCACACTCCCCTTCCATAGCCTATCCGCATACAAGCTATGGGACCCTGGAATGGGCCGAGTACCAGCTCGCTTCCTGAGACAAGGTAAAACCCGACCCAGAAGAAGCCCATCTTCTCTTTGATGAGGGCGGCGGCGTTGGAGAGCCTGGCGACAAGGTCCGGCTCATCACCAAGCAGCTGTCCAAGGTCGCTCACCAGCCTTGGATAGCGGAATATCTTCAAGGGCAGGTGGCAATATCCGTCGGGGTTCTTGACCAGATAGTCCTGGTGCCGTCCATCCGCGACGAAAAAGTTCCTGAGGGGGAGGAGCTCCACCGCGAGGGGATCCGAATACTCCGCCTGGATCTCCTCAAAGACTTTCGCGGCGACGGGCAGATCATCCGGATCCGTATAGTAAACGCCTGTCCTGTAACGGGTTCCCTCATCCTCTCCCTGCTTGTTAAGACTTAGGGGATCGATGGCGTGGAAAAACGCCCGGAGAAGTTCCTCCAACGGCAATCCATCAGGATTGTAGATGACCCTGACAGTCTCGGCGTAGCCCGTGGTGTCAGTGTAGACTTGCTCGTATGTCGGAGATGGAGTGTCCCCATTGGCGAAACCGACCTCGGTGTCGACCACGCCCTCGATGTTCCTGAAATAATGCTCGGCGCCCCAGAAGCAACCGCCGGCCAGGTAAATCTCTTTCATAGCGCCTC
>JAFVED010000117.1 GCA_017478125.1 Bacteroidales bacterium
CCGCACCCTCAGCCATGTAGCGGAGAAGGGTCTGGTTGGCGTATTTACGCGCTCCGCTGGAAACCTGGAGGATGACCGGAGACTTTGTCTCGGCGGCAGCCTGGATAATAGCCTGGAGCTGCTCCATGTTGTTGAAATTGAAAGCGGGGATGGCGTAACCGCCGGCGACAGCCTTAGCGAACATCTCTCTGGTGTTCACAAGGCCAAGATCTTTGTAAGAAACCATAATTGTATAAATAAATCTGATAAGAATTTGTCAAATCCGTCAGCACGGCTTCAAAAGCCGTGCAAATTTAGTCTTTTTCGCCTAAAAATAAAAGATGTTCCGAAAAGCTTAGGTAACGCCTTTTGACAACACCTCGCCTGCCGGTTTGTATAATATACGGAAGGCTGGACAGGTCGAAGAAGTCCAGCAGCGCGCCGGCGGTTCGCGGAGACTTCCCCTCAAGAGAGGTCATGTCGATTTTGAGATACTTGACCCCCAGAGAGTCGGCGGCGACGGCCTCCGCGGCGCATACAGGACAGCCGGCCGCGCTGAAAAAGAGATAACCGCCTTTCCGCCTGAACTTGTTCCAGCCTTTGATCCTGGTCTTCGGAATGACGGAGCCGACAGGAGCCTTGCCCAGGAGCCCTTCCATCATGGAGGCCATTCCAATAACCTTCAGACTGTCATCCGGAGTGTTCCAGATGTCCCCGCGCGAGAGGATATAATCATTTATGAACGAGAAGGTTCCCTCCTTGAATCCCTCTCCCCTGCCGGAGGCCAGATAGTAGAGAAGATCCCCCTCAAGGCGCTTGAATGCCAAAGTGTCTCCCCTCGAAAGGGAATGATTCTCAAGCAGGGAGGCCACTTCAGAGACATCAGAAGGTGTCACCTCCACGCCATAGACTGAAAACAGCTTGTCGAACAGCTCCCTTGACTCCTTCCCCCCATAAACATACTCCTGCCGGACGAGAAACATGTCAAGCAGTCGCTCCAAGGCTCCTGTGTCCAAACCGCGTCCCACGATGACACCCTCAGGATCGATGAGGAACATCCTCGGAGTGGAAGTCACCCCATACTTCATCTGATAACCGGAAGAGTCCTCCGGATCCCACAGATGGATGACCCTCGCGGCTCCGGATCTCAAAGGGAAGGTGGACTCCCGCCAAAACCTCCATTTTTCCTCTTCCCGACCCACATAGACGGCCACGACATCCACAGGGTAGCCCTTGTCGTCCAACAGGCTCCTGAGCATGGCGGTCTCCAACTTGCATTTCGCGCAATCGGTGTCGAAGAAGTAAAGGATCTGAAGCCGGGGATCCTCCGCTCCGTCCAGATCCTTCGCTCCGCTCAGGATGACAGGGATGGTGACAGGCTCCCCGAGGGGGTCCTGGAGAGTGACCTCCGGAGCTGTCATACCTATGAGTGACTGCCGGTTGAACTCGGCGAATAGCCTGGCGTCCAGGAGCTCCTTTTCCGAGCCCATCGGGATCTCACCGTTTGAGAACCACCTGTCGATCAAATGAATGGCCACAGCCTCATCCCCCATCAGGGAGGAATTGAGATAATGGTCATACATCCTCAAGGCTATCCTTTGCCGAAGATCCTTGTCCGAAGCGGCCTCGATCAACGCGTCGCATTCGGCGTTCTTCACCCGCGCCGGCTCCGCCTCAAGCAAAGCGAAATAACTCTCGAGCCTGGCATCCAGCTCCCTGATCCTGACCGAGTCCACCTGCGCGGCCAGGTCGAGGGCGACAAACGCCATAGCCAGGAATATCGCCGCGAGCCTCCTCATCGTACCTCCGGAAGGATTACCCAATCAGGAATAAAATGGGAGAGGTCGCCGTGATGGCTGAGAAGATCCCTGACCGCGGAGGAGGAGATATGGGAATACTCCTGGGCAGTCGGGATGATGATCGTGTCGATGTCGGGTGACAGATGGCGGTTGGCGTCAGAGACGGCCTGCTCGTTGTCGAAATCGGTCATATTCCTCACGCCCCTGACTATATGACTGATACCCAACTCCTTGCATAAGTCCACAGTGAGTCCGTCATAACTCATGATCCGGACTCCCGCCAGCCCCTTGGTGGCCTGGGAAATGATGTCCTCGCGCTGTTCCATCGTGAAGAACCCGCGCTTTGCCTGGTTGATACCGACAGCGACGACCACCTCGTCAAAGATAGTGAGCGCCCTTGTCAAGATATTCAGATGACCCGAGGTGAAAGGATCGAAAGAACCCGGGAATAAAGCGGTCTTGCCCATTACAGTTGCCAATTGATTGGTGTTTTGTTTTCAGAGAGGAGAATCTCGTTTGTTTTCGAGAAATGGCGGCAGCCGAAGAAGGCCCCGCGGGCCAAAGGCGAGGGATGCGGCGCCTCCAGCACATGGTGCCTGGACGTGTCGATGAGCGCCCTCTTGGTCCTGGCGAAATTACCCCACAAGAGGAAAACCACTCCCTCAAGGTTATCGGAGATGTAACGGATAACGGCATCCGTGAACTGCTGCCAGCCGATCCCGCTATGAGAAGCCGCCTCTCCCGAACGGACGGTCAGGATGGCGTTCAGCAGGAGAACCCCCTGCCTTGCCCAGCCTTCCAGATCCGGCTTTCCGCTCATCCTGATCCCGAGGTCATCCTCGATCTCCTTGAAAATGTTCTTCAAGGACGGAGGGGCCGGCATGTTGTCCGGAACAGAGAAGCACAGACCCATGGCCTGCCCGTAGCCGTGATAAGGATCCTGGCCGAGAATGACGGCCTTGATATCCTGGACCGGAGTCAGCTCAAAGGCCTTGAATATCTCCGGTCCGGGAGGGAATATGACCCTACCCTCCGCCTTCTCCCTATGGAGCTGACGGGCCAGGGCGGCGAAATAGGGCTTGTCAAACTCTCCCGCGAGCGCCTCTTTCCAACTTCTCTCTATCTTGACATCCATGACTATTCAAACACTTCAGATATGACATCGCCGATGTTCTTGACATAATGGAATGAAAGACCCTCGACATACACCGGCTTGATGTCCTCGACATCCTTGCGGTTGTCCTCGGAGATCACGATCTCGCGGACCCCGGCGCGTTTGGCGGCAAGGATCTTCTCCTTGATGCCACCGACCGGAAGAACACGTCCCCTGAGGGTCATCTCGCCCGTCATGGCGACACCGGACTTGACCTTCTCCCCGCGGAGAGCGGAGACCATCGAGCTGACCATCGTGATCCCGGCGGACGGCCCGTCCTTCGGCACGGCTCCCTCAGGGACATGGACATGGATATCTTTGGCCGCGAACACTTCCGAGGTCATGTTGGCCAATTCCGGATGGGCCTTGATATATTGGTAAGCTATCGTGGCGGACTCTTTCATCACATCGCCGAGATTGCCGGTCATGGTCATGGCTCCCTTCCCGGAGCTCACCGAGCTCTCGACAAACAGGATCTCACCCCCCATCTGGGTCCATGCCAGACCCGTGACGACTCCGGGAGCCTCATTCCCTTTCTGGAGGTCATGCATGTTGGTGGGCAATCCGAGGTATTCCTTCAGATGCTCCTTCCTGATGACGGACGGCCACTCCTGCCCAAGAGCTATCTTCTTGGCAGTCACCCTGGAAATCTTGGCGATCTGTTTCTCCAAACCGCGGACACCGGACTCATGGGTGTACTCGTCGATTATGGCGGCGAGCGCGGACTTGTCTATCCTCAAAGATTTCCTGGCGATACCATGTTCCTGCAGCTGCTTGGGCACGAGGTACTTCCTCGCGATCTCCGCCTTCTCCTCAGCGAGGTAACCCGTCACATTGATCAGCTCCATCCTGTCGAGAAGCGCCGGCTGGACGGTGGACACCGTGTTGGCAGTTGTGATGAACAGCACGTCGGACAGGTCATAATCGATGTCCAAATAATTGTCATGAAAAGCGACATTCTGCTCAGGATCAAGTATTTCCAGAAGGGCGGAAGACGGATCTCCCTTATAGTCGGCGCCAACCTTGTCGATCTCGTCGAGGACTATTACAGGGTTGGATGTGCCAGCTTTCTGTATCCCGCTCAGTATCCTGCCAGGAAGCGCGCCCACATAAGTCTTCCTGTGGCCGCGGAGTTCCGCCTCATCATGCATGCCGCCGAGCGCTATCCTCACATATTTTCTGCCAAGAGCCCTGGCCACTGATTTTCCGAGACTTGTCTTGCCGACTCCGGGAGGGCCGTACAGGCAGAGGATCGGGGATTTCATGTTGCCCTTGAGCTTCAGCACGGCGAGATATTCGATGATCCTGTCCTTCACTGACTCAAGTCCATAGTGGTCATTATCAAGGACCTTCTGGGCGTGCTTGAGATCGAGATTGTCCTTGGACATCTCGCCCCAAGGCAGGTCGAGCATGAACTCAATGTAATTGTACTGGATGCTGTAGTCCGGTGACGAGGGATTGTATTTCTCCAGTTTAGCCAATTCCTTATCGAACCGCGCGGCGACCGCCTCCGGCCATTTCTTCTCCTTGGCCCTGGCCCTGAACTTCTCGAATTCCTCCTCCTCATCCATGCCAAGCTCCTCCTGGATTGTCCGGAGCTGGTTGTTGAGGTAATACTCCCGCTGCTGCTGGTCAATATCGCTCTTCACCTTCTGGTTGATCTCCTGCTTGATTTTCAGGAGCTGGTTCTGGGTCTCGAGAGCGGCGAGCAGCTTCATGGCCCTCACCTTCACATCATCGTATTTGAGCAGCTCTACTTTCTCGGAGAAATTCTCGACCTCCACGGTGGTGGCTATAAAATTGACCAGGAACTGGAAATTATCGATGGACTTCATCGCTCCCACGGCCTCCCTCGGGGCGAACGAGGAGGATTTGATGATAGAGGCGGCCTTCTCCTTGAGGGACTCGGCGATCATCCTGGTGTTGTTGTCGTTTTCCGGGACAAGGTCTTCCACATAAGTGACACCGGCGGTGATGTAGGGCTCGTACGAGAGCACCTGCCCCTTACGTATCCGTTTGATTCCATGGAGAATAGCAGTCACAGTCCCGTCAGGCATCTCCAGGATTTTCATGACCTTGGCGGCAGTCCCATACTCAAACAGGTCCTTGTCCCTCGGATCTTCCACGGAGATGTCGTTCTGTGGAATGGCGCCGATAAAGGATGAGCCTCGCTCGGCGTCTTTCACCAGGGCGATGGACTTGTCACGACCTATCGTGACAGGATAGACCATACCCGGGAACAGCACGGCGTTCCTCAAAGCGAGTATCGGCAGGGAGCCGGGGAGATCCGACTCATTCACTTTTATCTGTTCCTCTCCCTGCATCACAGGGATGATGTTCACTTCCGCTCCGGAAGGGATCATCATGTCGTTTCCTAAATCAAAACTCATATTCAAAACACCGCAGGGAAAAGCTTCCTGCCAATATGGCAGGTGGAAAGCCGATCGCGGCGCGGCTTGGATATTGGTCAATAACCTTGCCAAAAAAATCTTATCCCATTATTTTGATTATTAAAAAAATAAGCCTAATTTTGCATCCCCCTAAGCCGTTTAGGGCACTTAAATGACATCTTAATAAACACTTTTTATTATGACAAAAGCTGAAATCGTTAACGAGGTTGCCAAGTCAACCGGTATTGAGAAGATCGCGGTCCAGTCCGTAGTCGAGGCCTTCATGGAGTCCGTCAAAGGTTCTATTGTCAGAAAGGAGCCTGTCTATCTCCGTGGCTTCGGGAGTTTCATCGTAAAGCACAGAGCCCAGAAGGCTGCCCGTAACATCACCAAGAAGACCACCATGACTATCCCCGCGCATGACATTCCCGCTTTCAAGCCGGCCAAGGTGTTCATCAATGCCGTCAAGGAGGAAAAATAATTAACAATCCCCATACATTATGCCTAGCGGAAAAAAGAGAAAAAGACACAAGATGTCCACGCACAAGCGTAAAAAGCGCTTGCGCAAAAACAGGCACAAGAAGAAGTAAGTCCTCTGTGTCTGCCATTTTAGCAGTATGCTAGAAGAAAGAGGCTGAACGGGAGATCCTTTCAGCCTCTTTTCATGAGAAAACACCATTGTTATTTCCATGGAGTCTGAAAGATCAAAGGATTTGATCGTCGATGTCACATCGACTGAGGTTCATATCGCGCTGATGGAGAACCACCGGCTGATTGAACTTGGAAAGGAGTCCAGCAAAGGGCACGGCTTTTCCGTCGGAGATGTCTATCTCGGGAAAGTGAAGAAGATTCTTCCCGCGCTCAATGCCGCCTTTGTCGACATCGGAGACAAGAAGGAAGCGTTCATCCACTATCTGGACCTGGGTCTCTACTTCACCTCTTTCGACGAGTTTGTGAGGAAGAGCAATCCCAACACGGATCTCGGGCAATTGTACTCGAAGATAAAGATCGGTCCCATACTCGAGAAAGAGGGCAGGATCGAGAACGTGCTCAAGCCCGGCCAGATGGTGATAGTGCAGATTGTCAAGGAACCGATCTCGACCAAAGGGTCACGACTGACCGCGGAAATCTCATTGGCAGGACGGAACATTGTACTTATGCCCTTCGCGGAGAAGGTCAGTGTTTCCCAGAAAATATCCTCGAAAGAGGAAAAAAGAAGACTCGAGACACTTGTCAGGAGCATCCTCCCCAAGAATTACGGGGCCATTATCCGCACCGCGGCGGAAGGCAAAAACGCCGCCGTGCTTGTGGCGGAGCTCAAATCCCTGATCCAGAAATGGGAGGCGTCATGGCAGAAAGTGGCGAGAAGCAAAGGCATCCAGTTGCTATTCACCGAGTACAGCAAGACCACCACAATCCTCAGGGACCTGCTGAACGAGTCGTTCAACAACATCTATGTGAACGACGAGAATGTGTTTGAGGAGACCAAGAAGTATATTTCCTTGATCTCTCCGGATCAGGAAAAAATCGTGAGACTGTACGACGGCAAAGAGAAGATCTTTGACCATTTCGAGGTGACCAGGCAGATCAAGAGCTCATTCGGCAAGGTGGTGCCGATGAAGCAGGGAGCCTATCTTGTGATCGAGAGCACAGAGGCGCTTAACGTCATCGATGTCAACAGCGGCATCCGCGCCAAAACCTCCGACCAGGAGGAGAACACGTTCGAGGTCAACAAGATCGCCGCGGAAGAGATCGCCCGGCAGTTGAGGCTGAGGGACATGGGCGGAATCGTGATCGTGGATTTCATAGACATGGATTCCGGAGAGCACCGGAACGAGCTCCACAAATACATGCAGGAGCTTATGGAATCGGACCGCGCCAAACACAATGTCCTCCCCCTCACCAAATTCGGCCTTATGCAGATCACCCGTCAAAGGATCCGCCCGGCCACGGAGATCAACACCGCCGAGGTTTGTCCCGTATGCCACGGCACCGGGAAGATCTCGTCAAGCGCCGTCATCGATGAGCAGATCGAACGCGACATCGCCTATTACGTGGAGCATGGCAAGAGAGCCTTCACCTTGAAGGTGAGCCCCATTCTCGGGGCCTACCTCAAACGGGGCCAGACCATGTTGTCGGACAAGTCTTTCCTCGGGAAATGGAGAAAGAAGTACAAATGCCGGATCAACATCGAGGAAGTCACTGACTTCTCAGTCCTGCAGAATGAGTTGTATGATGAGAAGAATGACAGGCTGGAGAACTAGCCTGTCATTTTTTATCTATTGCCGGCGAGACGCCGGACAATGGTGGCGCACAGCATCAGCAGGAACATCAGCAGGCAGATCCTCCCGACGAAATCCCCGTGCCTGACAAAGAACGTCTCCTCATCGGATAATCCCACTTTTCCCTGAAGCGTGGCGCGTTCCCACCATGAAGTTTTCGCGACGATTCTCCCGGAAGGGTCAATAATGGCCGAGATTCCCGTGTTGCCGCAACGAGCGATCCACCGGCGGGTCTCGATGGCCCTCAGGGACGCGTACGAAAGGTGCTGCCTGTAGCCAGGGGTATCTCCCCACCAGGCATCGTTGGTTATGATGGAGAGCACCTTGGCTCCGGCCCGTACATAATCGGCGCAGAACTCGCCGTAAATGGACTCATAACAGATAGCGCAGCCGATCTTCGTACCCATGAAATCAAGACAAGCGGCCTTGCCATCGCCTATGCAGCGTCCCATCACCCCGCCAAGCTTGTCATCTATGGGACGGAAGAACGAGGGATACGGGATCATCTCGACCCCGACGACCAGCTTGTTCTTGTGATATGTCTGGATGTCAGTCCCTTCCGACATCAGCAAGGCGGTGTTATGGGACTCCACCCAATTGCCGTTGTTAAGCTGGCGGGCGGTCTGGGACGGCCTGGACCGGCCGGGGATATATTCCCAGGTGGAGGCTCCGAAGAGCATCCCCGAAGAAGGTCTGCCCGAGAGGAACTCGCTGAAAGACTGGACTGTAGGGCTCGCCATAATACCGTTCATAACAATGTCTCCGGTGAAAGTCTCCGGGGCGATCAGCAGGATCGGGCCTTCCTTGGGAGCTTTGTCGAACAACTCCAGAAGGGCCCTGTTCTGGTCTTCCTGGGTCATCCCTCCGAACTTGTTGTACACATCAATGTCAGGCTGGGCTATAAACACGTCCATCTCCCCATCCGCCGGCTCGGGCTTCAGGAACAGGGACACCGAGGGAGGAGCGAGGAACAGCAGGGCGGCGCCCGCGAGCGCGGCGGCCCTGGCCTTGGGATTGAGCTCTTTCCACCTGCCGCTCCTGAAGGACATCAACACACCGTACACCGAGAGGTTGCACGCCCAGACCCATAGTGATCCCCCGAGTGTGCCGGTAAACTCATACCACTGGATCCATCCCGTGGTCCTGGCGAAAGAGTTGCCAAGGACCAGCCACGGCCAGCTGATCTGGGCCCAGGTGAGATACCAGCGTTCCCAGGCTATCCAGGCAAACAAAAGGAAGAAATACGGAAGGCTCCCCTTCAGGAACCTCTTGCTCCACCGGAACAGCCCGAACACCAGGGACATCTGGAACGCGTTCGCCATACAAGCGAAAACACCGCCTCCAAGGGTGGCGTTGCTGACCCAGAAAGTGGTGGCGACATTCCAGAGCAGGAAACACAGGTAATGCCACCAGCAAAAGCCTCTCATGCCGGACTCCCCGGCGGCCTTCTCGGCGAAAAGCAAGGGGACAAAAGCGATGAGCGACAGGTATCCGGTCCCCGGCACGAGAAACGGGACACTGAGCAGGGCCGACGACAGAAGGATCAGCGGCAATATGAAAGCCTTGCTGGACATGTTCCGCGAATATAAGACATCAGAGATTGAATTCAAAACCCAGGTTGACCACGAAACGGTTTGGGTGCGGGACCATCTCTCCACCTCTCATGGTATCACGGTGGGTAAGCCGCCAGACGGCATCGACCCTTAAAACCTTGAATATGTTGGCAAGGCCCACACCAGCCTCAACATAAGGAGTCTCAAGTTTGCTCATGCCCTCCGGGAATATGATGTCAGAGTCGAAAAGAGGATCACCCAAAACACCGTTGTTCTCATCCCTCAACGAGCCATAAGCCGCCCTGACCAAGACAACCTCCCTGAGTTTGAGCTTCTTGACAAGGGGAATCTTGCCCAGGAATATCCCCCTGAAATCATGCTCCCAGAACAAAGTCGCCCAAGTGTCCGAGGCGAACTCATAATAGTCCATACACGAGAAAGCCTTGCGCTTTATGCGGTATGTCTCATTGCCCTCGTATATCTTAAGCAACGGATAGGGCACTTTCCCGACCACCGTCCCGGCGTTGAGGACTATGCTGGAAGACCCGGCAGGAGGTGTCAGCAAGGTGTACTGGACCCTCATCTCCGGCCGGAAGAACGTATACTCGTTGCGACCGAGTCCTTTCATGGCGGCGGTCATGTTCAAAGTCACGACCGGATACGAGGAGAACACGAAATGCCTGTCGAACACTCCCCTGGTGATAATCTCGTCCTTGGAGAACCGCAGTTGCATGAGGGCCTGGTCTATGTTCACTGACCCGGGCGAAGAGCCGTCCGGACGGACCATCGGGACTACCCGGCTGGGGAATATCTCCCTCCTCTCAAGCCCCATGGCCATGTTGAAGCCATGCGACCACTCGTGCTGGTAAGTGATGGCCAGGTCATTGATCATGCTTATCTTCCTGCCACCCTCCTTGGTAAGCAGGGAATTGACCACATCTCCATTCCCGAAGCCGAAAGAGTTCGCCCCGAGGGGCAGCATGTCCCTCTTATATGTGAGGTTGAGCTTCCTGTAAGGCATATTGCCGAACATGATCTCGGTTGAGACACCTCCCTTCCAAGCCCTGTCCTCGAGACCATACGCCCCATATCCCATCAAGCGGAACCTCTTGCTGAGATCCTTGGTGGTCCTGAAACCCATCTGGAATCTCGGTCCCTCCAAGCCATTGAAACTGTACACCGAGTTATATGGGCCCAGACCGAGGTACTTGAAATTGAAGAACCCCGTTGAGAACATGTCCACGACCTTCTCCGCCCCTTTGTACAGGGGGACGTTCTTAACCGAGTCAACCATCTCATAGACACCGCGTTCCTTCTCGCTCAGCGGATATGGCCTGACTGATGACCAATAGCCCTCGTCGCGCTTCAACACATCATTATGCATCAGGACTGGCGATTTGGAGTCAAGTATCCCGAGGATCTGGCTCTCCGCGAAAGACGGATCCGAATAGTATATATGCCTTCTCGCGATAAAGGACAGTCCAGCCGACGCTCCAGGCACAGACAAGGACATGTCGATATAGAAGTCATCCTGCTTATAAAACCAGGTGGAATCCGAAAGGCGCTGATTCTCGACATTCAACACAAGATTCCTCACCAAATTGACACCAGCCCGGCCATTTAGCCTCGCCCGGACAGACCTGATGGCGGAGTCTTCGGCGTCAATCGACATCTCTCCGTCAAACGCGGGCGAGGACACCCACCGTGAAGGGCTGAAACGCAACCGGTAAGTCTTCCGCCCGTCTAGATAAAGACTGTCGATCAGGCTGTAATCGTAGAAAAGGGAGCCGTTGTCAGCCAGCGGAGACGGGATCTCGACCCGGAAAACGTTGATGTAATTCTCGTAAAAATTGGCCTTGATGTACAAGCCTCCTGTGAACTGGGCGACGGTCTTCTCCTCCTCGAAGCCGGATATACGGCTCGACTCTATGACCTCCTTCTTGATCTCGGGACTCTTGGAATGGTAATAGTGGGACTTTGACTCTGACAGCATGACCGGGAGATAGGGCTGTCCGGACACGAGAGAGGTGTCAACATAATCGTAGACAAAATGGAAGCCCTTTGGGAGGAATCTCCTGACAACGGGATTCCGGGGATTGACAAAATCCAGCTCATTCCTGCTGTAGATCCCGCAGTCGTAGTGGTCCCTGGACTCCGGATTGTTACGCCCCTTCGCCTTCCTGGTGTCTCCGAGGATCCGTTTCACGAGCTTGGAATCCGATTTGACAATCGCGGGATTGAGCTCATCCACAATTGGTTCCAACGCCAGATACACAGTGTTGAAACGACCGGGAGTGACAACGGTCTCCACTCGTGAATAACCCATACGGCTCACAGAGAGCGTAGTCAAGGTGTCGATCCTGGTCTCTATGGCGAACCAGCCGTCCACATCGGAAGATACGGCGGCAGTCGAACCTTTGAAACAGACCGTGGCGAACGGCACACCATTCCCTGTGGACCTGTCCAGGACCTTTCCCCTGACTTTCGTGATTTGCGCCGGGAGACTCACCGGGGCGATTAACTGGAGAAGACACAGGACGGCGATAAGGAATATCCTCAAGGTTCTCATCGGATCCTGTCGATCTTCAGCTGTTGGATCACGTAACGATCCTTGCATTTACTGACGAAAACAGTCACCTC
Source organism: Bacteroidales bacterium (assembly GCA_017478125.1). GTDB lineage: Bacteria > Bacteroidota > Bacteroidia > Bacteroidales > UBA932 > Cryptobacteroides. The sequence continues at coordinate 11,797 of JAFVED010000117.1, forward strand.
AAAAAGCTCCCCGCCGGCATTGAGGTAGCCGAGGGCGTATTTGGAGTTGGACCTTGAGGCCGTATGGTTGATCTCGAACGAGCGCGGTGTGTGTGAGGCGAAGAACGACTTGAGGATCTGCTTGGCCTGATTCCGGCTTGAGTCATTTGTGGAAGACATGATGGAGATCTCAAGATTGTCGGCGAACCAGGCGGAAAGACTCTCCGCGTCTCCGCTGCCGAGATACTTCGAGATGGGCACGAAAACATCATAGCTGTCGCCAAGCGCCCAAGACGACACGGACAGCAACGAAACCACGCAGGCGATCAATAACTTCACACGCGTTCTCATGACATGTCTTGCAGTTGCAAATACCGAGCCACTTTCGTATTTTTGCGGTTGATGAGAATCTGCTTGCTCACTGTCGGCAAAACCGACGCCGGATGGGTCAGGGAGGGTCTGGAGACATACTCTTCCAGACTTGCCCGTTATGTCCCTTTCAGCGTGAATGAGATCCCGGAACCAAAGAACGCGCCGAAACTCTCAAAGGCCCAGGTAAAGGAGAAGGAAGGTGACTTGATCCTCTCGCGCGTGACCCCTAAAGACACCGTGATCCTGCTGGACGAGAAAGGGAAGGAATATTCCTCAACCGAATTCGCCAAAGAAATCGGGAAAATGGTCTCTGGTGGCAAAAATATTGTATTCGTGACCGGTGGCGCGTTCGGTTTCTCAGACGCCGTCTACGCCAGATGCGACGCCAAAGTCTCCCTCTCGAGGATGACTTTCACCCACCAGATGGTTAGGGCCATATTCGTCGAGCAGCTGTACCGCGCCTTCACAATCATCAAAGGAGAACCATACCACCACGAATGACTCGGAGCAGGAACAACATTCTTAGATACTCGCTATTGGGAGCCCTGGCCGTCGCGGCCATCCTGATAGCCTCCCTCGTGTCCCCGCGTTCCTCTCCCTCCGATGTGGTCAAAGCGGCCCAACGTACCGGCAAAGCGCTTGAGAAGCGCATGGAAACGCTTGACAACCACATCAATACCGCTTTAATCGAGAACAACGTCTGGGTCGGCAGTCTCGGGGTGCCGGACGACATGGTCGTCTACCGCTACATCGAGGACACACTCCAGTCGTGGTGCAACCAGTTCCCGGTCAAGAACGATGACATCACCGGGAAGGTGGTGTTCCAGAGGCTATCCAGGCCGCGGGAGAACATATCCTCCCCCCTTGCCGAGATCGGAGAGGACCCCACGTTCGTGAACTACGGCACAAAGTGGTATCTCGTCAAATCAAAGTCAA
>JAFVED010000118.1 GCA_017478125.1 Bacteroidales bacterium
AGACCCCAACATTAAAAGTGTTGTGCTCTACCAACTGAGCTAACGATTCTTTCCAGTCGTTTCGGATCTTTTCCGATTCGGGATTGCAAAGTTATATCCTTCCTCGAAAAAAAACAAATTTTTTCGACTTTTTTTGCTTTTATTTCGTGCCGGGAGCCGAGTACTCCTTGATTTTCTGCTCCTCGCCGAGAGGGCAGACGAGCACATTCCCGTTTTTGACCGCCACGATGTGGTCCTTGAGTCCGGAGACCACGACAGTCCCGGCATCCTCCGCGTGTACGATGCAACCCTCGCATCCGAACACCCTCACATCCTTGCCTATCACCTTGTTGCCTCCTTCGATGGCTTTTGAGGCTCCTCCGTCCGGCACAGGGTCCTCGTCCGGCATAGGAATATGCTCCTTGATCGAGCTGAAGCTGCCAAGGTCTGACCAGCCCAGGTCACTTGCGATAACATAGATATCCTTTGATTTCTCCATCACCGCGTAGTCAATCGAGATTTTCTCGCACGTGGGGAACAACTCCCTGAGCGTCTCCTCTTCCTTCCAGGATCCGAACGAGGCGGCGATCGAATCCATCACGCCGGCGATCTGCGGGGCGTGTTTTCTGATAGCGGAAACGATTGTCTCACAGCTCCATACGAATATCCCGGCGTTCCAGAAATAATTGCCTGCGGCGAGATATTCCTTTGCTGTCCCAAGATCCGGCTTCTCTTTGAACTCGAGCACCTTCACGATCTCGTCCGTGTCGATCCCGTCCGCATTGATGTATCCGTAACCGGTTTCCGGACGGGAAGGAGGGATGCCCACGGTGACGATCTTTCCGCCGCTTTCAGTGAAGTTGAGCGCCTTGCGGATCACCGAGGCGAATTTCTGGACATTGATCACCAGGGCGTCCGCCGGAGTGACTACGATGTTGGCGTCCGGGAAGGAAGCTTTGATCTTCCAGCAAGCGTATGCTATGCAAGGGGCTGTGTTGCGGGGCACCGGCTCCGCCAGGATATGGCCCTCCGGGATCCAGGGAAGCTGTTCCCTGACAATCCCTACGTAATCCTCAGATGTGACGACCCAGAACCGGTCCGGGTCACAGACCGGGCTGAAGCGGTCCACTGTCATCTGGATCATTGTTTTCCCTATTCCTAATAGGTCTATGAATTGCTTGGGCATCTCGGGAGTGCTGACTGGCCAGAGACGGCTGCCGACACCTCCCGCCATTATCACAACGTGCGTGTTCATGTCCTGTCCGGTTTAGTGGTTTGGCTTGTAAATTTAGAAAAAATGATGGATTTAAAAGGATTATTTTGTAAATTGCCAGTGTGAAAGCATCAAACAACACTTGTTAATACCACTTTTAATTACAAAAAGATCATGAAAAAGTACATCGCTGAATGTATCGGGACCTTTGTCCTGACCTTCTTGGGTTGTGCCACGGCCATGTTCGTGGGATGCGGTACTCCCGCCGGCCTATTCGCGACTGCCGCCGCCTTCGGTCTGTCAGTCATCGCCATGGCTTACACCGTCGGCGGCATCTCCGGATGCCATATCAATCCCGCTATCACCCTCGGTGTCGCCCTCTCCGGCCGTATGAGCTGGAAGGACGCCTGCGGTTATTGGTGCGGCCAGATCGTCGGTGCCGTTGTCGCCGGTGCCCTCCTTCTCCTCTTCGCGAAGGTCATGACCCAGCCTGGCGCCGCTTTCCTCGGCGCGAATCCTGCCGGACTCGGAGCCAATGGTGTCGCCGGAGCCGGTGGAGCCGGTGGAGCGTTCCTTGTTGAGGTCGTCGCCACCTTCCTGTTCGTCCTAGTGGTCCTCGGTACCACCGACAGCAAGGTCGGAGCGGGCAACTTCGCCGGTCTCGCTATCGGTCTGACCCTTGTCCTGATCCACCTCGTGTGCATCAACCTGACAGGCACCTCTGTCAACCCCGCCCGTTCGATCGGTCCCGCCCTCTTCGCCGGCGGACAGGCCCTGAAGGATCTCTGGGTCTTCATCGTCGCCCCTCTCTGCGGCGGTGCCCTCAGCGCTATCGTCTGGTGCGCCCTCGCTCCGAAGGAGGAGAAGTAAGCGTCCATACGTGTGATTCAGGCCGGCCTTCGGGTCGGCCTTTTTCGTTTTAGTAGCGTCCACATGCGCGGGTTATAATATAATTTGTTATATTTGAGCATGTTCGACAAGATCGTATCAGCGATAAACTCCGTGGTGTGGAGTCCGGCCCTTGTGGTCCTGCTCGTCGGGGCTGGCCTGTATTTTTCCATCCGCACAAGATTTGTACAGATAAGGCGCATAGGCCTTATGACCCGGCTGCTGTTCCGAAAGCGGGATAAGAGCGAGGAGAAAAAAGGGGTCTCCTCTTTCGAGGCCTTCTGCATCGCTCTCTCCGGCAGGGTTGGCACCGGGAATATTGTCGGTGTGGCGACCGCTATCGCCCTCGGCGGTCCAGGAGCTGTCTTCTGGATGTGGATAATTGCCTTCTTCGGCGCGTCGACCGCCTATGTCGAGTCCACCCTGGCGCAGATATTCAAGTTCTCCCATCCGACAGGCTACAGGGGAGGGCCGGCCTCTTACATAGAGATGGGCCTTAAAACCAGGTGGATGGCGATCCTTTTCGCTGTGGTGACAATCTTCGCCACCGGACTGCTTTTGCCCACGGTCCAGTCCAACGGCCTTTCCGCCGCCGCACTCAACTCGTTCGGGGTCAATCCCCTGGTCTCCGGGTTGGCTCTTGCTTTTGTCCTCGGCCTGGTGATTGTCGGGGGAGTGAACAGGATAGCCAAGGCGGCCTCGGTCATCACTCCTTTTATGGCTGTCATTTATGTGCTTATATCGCTTGTGATCCTGATCCTGAATTGGAAGGCGATCCCGGGACTGTTCGCTCTCATTGTCAAGAACGCGTTAGGAATCAATCCATTATGCGGAGGAATCCTTGGCTCCACTATCATGATGGGAGTGAAGCGGGGGCTGTTTTCCAATGAGGCTGGGCAGGGAACAGGAGCCATCCCTTCAGCTTCGGCAGATGTGAAGCATCCCGCGGAGCAGGGACTTGTCCAGGCCTTCTCGGTCTATGTCGACACCCTGCTGGTCTGTACCGCGACAGCCCTGATGATCCTTTCCGCCGGGACATTCAACATCCTGGACACTAAGACGGGGGAGATGCTCCTGGCCAACAACCCTGAGCTTGGGGCCAACTATGTCGGCTTCACCCAGGCCGCGGTCGATTCGGTGATCGGGGGATTCGGAAGCACATTTGTCAGCATAGCCCTGGCGTTCTTTGTTTTCACGACCGTCATGGCCTATTATTTCTACTCCGAGTCCAGCGTGATGTACCTTTGCAGCTTGAAGGGAAATGTTTCCCGTAAGACTGAGAATCTTCTGATAAGGATCCTTCAGGCGGTGATCCTCGTGTCCGTAGTCTTCGGAGCCGTCAAGGAGGCCAATACGGTCTGGACGCTCGGCGACATCGGAGTGGGGCTTATGGCCTGGGTCAATGTTGTGGCCATCCTCATCCTCGCTCCCAAAGCCTTCGCGGCCTTGAAGGAATATGAGGGCTCCATCAAGAAATGAGTTCGATAGTTTCCACTCTCAACGGGATTGTCTGGAGTCCCGCCCTGGTTGTCCTGCTTGTCGGGGCCGGACTGTATTTCTCAATTCGCACAAGGTTTGTCCAGTTGCGCCGTATCGGTTTGATGGCCAGGCTTCTGACCCGCAAAAGGAAGAAGGAGTCCCAGAGGAGGGGAGTCTCTTCTTTCGAGGCTTTCTGCATCGCGCTGGCCGGGAGGGTCGGTACCGGGAATATCGTGGGAGTCGCCACAGCCATCGCTCTCGGAGGACCCGGATCGGTCTTCTGGATGTGGGTCATCGCGTTTTTCGGGGCCTCCACGGCATTTGTCGAGTCTACCCTGGCCCAGATGTATAAGTTCTCCCACCCGACAGGATTCCGGGGAGGGCCATCCTGCTACATCGAGAAAGGTCTCGGCTCCAAGTGGATTGCTGTCCTTTTCTCTGTCGCGACAATTCTCGCGTGTGGCCTCCTGATGCCTGGCGTGCAGTCCAACGGAATGTCTGCCGCCCTGCGGAACTCGTTTGGGATCAGTCCATTGGCCTCGGGCCTCGCACTGTCTCTTCTGGTTGGGCTCGTGATAGTGGGAGGTGTCAAAAGGATCGCGAAGGCCGCTTCCTTCGTGGCGCCTTTCATGGCGGTCGCCTATCTTGTCATCGCGGCCGTGGTGCTTGGAATGAACTGGAGGGTCATTCCCGACATGCTGGCGCTTATTTTTAAGAATGCGTTTGGAATCAATCCGTTATGCGGAGGAATCCTCGGATCCACCATCATGATGGGGATCAAAAGGGGGTTGTATTCCAATGAGGCGGGACAGGGAACGGGTGCTATCCCTTCGGCATCTGCCGATGTGGACCATCCCGCGGAGCAGGGTCTTGTCCAGGCTTTCTCTGTCTATGTCGATACCCTTCTGGTCTGCACGGCGACAGCCCTTATGATCCTCTCGGCGGGGACTTTCAACATCCTGGACGCCAAGACGGGTGAGATGCTTCTGGCCAATGATCCCGGTCTCGGGGCCAATTATGTGGGCTACACCCAGGCTGCGGTCGATTCGGCGATCGGCGGGTTCGGTGGAACCTTTATCAGTATCGCCCTGACCTTCTTCGTGTTCACCACGATCATGGCTGATTATTTCTATTCCGAGTCCAGCGTGATGTACCTGTGCGGCGTTAAGAAAAGCGCCTCCCCGGCAGTCGAGAAGGCGCTTGTCTGGATGCTTCGGGTCTTTGTCCTCGGATCTGTCCTGTTCGGTTCACTCAAGGATGCCGACACGGTCTGGACCCTTGGCGACATCGGGCTTGGAATGATGGCATGGATCAACGTTGTGGCCATCCTCATCCTCGCTCCCAAGGCCTTCGCCGCCCTGAAAGACTACGAGAGAAGTTAGAGGGTCTTCGCTCCGGAATTCCAGCCTTCGAAGTAAACTCTCAGGTCGCCTTGGGATACGCCTGGGACACTTCGTGAAGGCTTGATTTTTATGGTCTTAGAAGCCTTCGGCAGGAGGGTCACGAAGTTGTCGGAATACATCGCCCCGTGAACTGGTTCGCCGGAAGTGTCCCGCAGTTGCAAGCGATTGAAAAACGCTATTTTAGACGAGTTGTTTTTCAGCGAGACTTCAATACTGCCGTCCGGCATGTTCCGCCTTGAGACCTTGACGTTGGCGGATGGCATTCCTGCCAGTGTCTCGAAGCCGGAGGTGCAGGGCCCGGTAACGGTCTGGGGGCCTTCGTAACTGTCGGTCGATCTCCAGTAGAGATTCTCCGAGACAATCTTCCCGGCTTTGTCGGTGAGGGACAGGTCGATGAAGTGGACCTTGGATATTCCTTCCGGGAAGTCAAGGGTCAGGACATCGTCCAGCGCCTTCTCGGCGGGAGCGTCGAACGGGATCTCCCAGGTTTTCAAGAGTTTGCTGGAAATGTCGTAGACCCGGGCCTTCAGCCTCAGCCCCGGGACTGCCTCCGGAGTGTCGTTTATGACGCTGACCGTGTTCTTCAGGTAATCAAACTGGACATGCAGTGGCTCAAGGGAATGCATTGTGTGGTAAAGCGAGGCGGTGGGCTCCAGGTACCAGTCCCACATCCTGGCGCAGACCTGGACGTTGGAACAGTTGTGGTACCAGAAGAGGAGTCCTGAGCAGAAGCGGTCTCCGTCGTCGAGGCGATTGTAGTTCCAGATCTCCCAGATGCTCTTGTAGTTCATCGCCCCGACGAGCTGGCATTTCATGGCGTAGTCCTCGATCCCCTCCGGCTCGCCGTACTGCCTGACAATATCGTAGTAGAGGGTGGTCATAAGTTGGAACCAGTTGC
>JAFVED010000119.1 GCA_017478125.1 Bacteroidales bacterium
GATCTCACCCGTGGTCGGGAGGCTCTAGAAGGTCACTTCGTCGACGATGCCGAGGGTGAAGTCGGCCTTCGGGGACTTGCGCCCGAGGTTGTCGTAGACGGCGACGATCTGGGCGGGAGTGGTGTCCTTGGAGGACAGTCCGTAACGGCCTCCGATCACGAGCGGGGCATTCTCCTTGCCCTGGAAAAGGGCCTTGACATCGAGGAAGAGCGGCTCTCCGAGAGCTCCGGGCTCCTTGGTGCGGTCGAGGACTGCGATCCTCTTGACAGTCTTAGGAAGGACCTTCGTGAAATACTTCTCGGCGAAAGGACGGTAGAGATGGACGGTGATAAGGCCGTATTTCCTGCCCTGGCCGGCAAGGTAGTCGATGGTCTCCTTGATGGTCTCGGTGACGGAACCCATCGCCACTATGATGTTCTCGGCGTCGGGGGCACCGTAATATGTGAAGGGGCGGTACTCGCGGCCTGTCAGCTCGCTGATCTCACCCATGTAGCGCGCTACGATGTCGGGGACGGCGGCGTAGACGTTGTTCCTGGACTCGACAGCCTGGAAATACACGTCTCCATTCTGGGCGGTACCCCTCGTGACGGGAGCGTCGGGATTGAGAGCCCTCTCGCGGAAAGCCTTGAGCGACTTCTCACTGACCATGCCTTTTAGGGCCTCCTCGTCGAGAGCCTCGATCTTCTGGATCTCGTGGCTCGTGCGGAAACCGTCGAAGAAATGGAGGAAGGGCACACTCGACTTGATGGCGGCGAGGTGGGCGACCGCGGCTATGTCCTGGGCCTCCTGGACGGAGCCGGAAGCGAGGAGGGCGAAGCCGGTCTGGCGGCAGGCCATGACATCCTGGTGGTCTCCGAAGATGGAGAGCGCGTGGGAGGCGAGGGCGCGGGCCGACACGTGGAAGACACCCGGGAGAAGCTCTCCGGCGATCTTGTACATGTTGGGGATCATGAGGAGGAGACCCTGGGAGGCGGTGTAGGTGGTCGTGAGGACGCCGGCCTGGAGGGAACCGTGGACAGCTCCCGAGGCACCGGCCTCGCTCTCCATCTCAGTCACGCTGACGGTCTCTCCCCAGAGGTTCTTTTTCCCGTGGGCAGCCCATTCGTCGATGTTCTCCGCCATGGGAGAAGAGGGTGTGATAGGGTAAATGCAGGCGTTCTCGCTGAAAAGGTAAGCGACATTCGCGACAGCGGTGTTACCATCACAGGTGATGAATTTCTTTTCTTTTGCCATATCGTTTTGAAAAATGAATATTAAAGTGTGGAAAGTCCTTCTATCTCAATTCCTTCCGTATTGCCGACAATCCTCTTGACAAGCCCCTGGAGGACTGTTCCGGGACCGATCTCCATGAAATAGCCGGCCCCGTCGGCGAGCATGTTCTCGACAGTGGCGGTCCATCTGACCGGGGAGGTGAGCTGCTTCAGGAGGTTATCCTTGATGAGCGCCGGATCGGTTGTGGGCTTGGCTGTGACATTCTGGTAGATCGGGCATATAGGAGCGACGATCTGGGTGTCTTGGATGGCCTTTCCAAGCTCAATCCTCGCAGGTTCCATGAGAGGGGAGTGGAAGGCTCCGCTCACCTGCAGGGGAAGAGCCCTTTTGGCTCCGGCTTCCTTGGCTTTCTCGCATGCCTGGGCGATGGCTTCTTTCTCTCCGGAGATGACTATCTGGCCATGACAGTTGAAGTTGGCGGGAATGACTATGCCCCCGATCCCGGAGCAGATCTCCTCAACTTTCTCGTCAGGAAGGCCGATGATAGCGGCCATGCCTCCAGGTACCTTCTCACAGCATTTCTGCATCTCGGTGGCTCTTATGTGGACGAGGCGCAGGGCGTCCTCGAAAGCCATCGCTCCTGCCGCGGCCAGTGCCGAGAACTCTCCGAGTGAGTGGCCGGCGACCATATCGGGCGCGAAACCCTCATAGCACTTCGCCAGCGCGACAGAATGGATGAATATCGCGGGCTGGGTGACACGGGTGGCTTTGAGATCCTCTGCCGTGCCGTTGAACATAATGTCTGTTATCTTGAAACCGAGGACTTCATCAGCCCTGTTGAGAAGTTCCTTGCCTGTGGCGCTGCTCTCAAAGAGATCCTTCGCCATTCCTGGGAACTGTGACCCTTGACCGGGAAATACGTAAGCTTTTTTCATATCTGACAAAAATACAACTTATTCTTTGAATATCCGAGAATAAAAATTCCTATTTTGATTACAATTTAGTATTTTTGCAAACGGTTTCAAAAAAACCGGAAACCGCCCCCATAGTTTAATGGATAGAATTTAGGATTCCGGTTCCTACGATTGGCGTTCGATTCGCCATGGGGGTACGAAAAAAGGCAGCTCAGTGCTGCCTTTTTCCGGTTGTTACTTGCACCAGCGGTCGAGCCAACTGAAGTAGCAACGGTGCCAGAAGAGTGCGTTTTGCGGCTGGAGGATCCAGTGGGTCTCTTCCGGGAACACGACAAGTTTTGAAGGCAC
>JAFVED010000120.1 GCA_017478125.1 Bacteroidales bacterium
TATCATGCCCTGGCTCATGACGCCACCTATCATGATCTTTACAAGATGATGATCTTCCTTTCCAATCATGATCATTACCGCGTCGCGGACGCCTGGAAACTGGATCCGGACAAGATGAAGATCGGTTATACGCTTCTCGCTACCGTCAGGGGCATCCCGCAGCTGTTCTATGGTGATGAGATGATGTTCGCGACCGGCAAGGATTACAAGAGTGACGGAGAGCTCAGGATGGATTTCCCGGGAGGATGGGACGGAGATCCGGTCGACTTGTTCTCGCGGGAGGGCAGGACAGGGATTGAGGCCGAGCTTCATGACTATGTGAGGACACTGTTCCAGTGGCGTAAGGACAAGGAGGTGATCCACAGCGGCCGCACCATGCATTTCATGACGCGCGACAACACCTACGCCTTCTTCCGGTACAATGACACCGACAAGGTGTTCGTCTATGTGAACAATTCTCCGGAGGATAAGACAATCCCCTGGTCGCATTACGCTGAGATCGCCTCAGGGCTCGGCGCCGGAACCAATGTACTGACCGGCGAGAAGGTGACCGTCACCGACTCCACCGTCGTCCCGCCCTGCACGGCCCTCGTCGTAGAATACTAGATTTCTTTCTGGCTTTTGAGACCGCTTTTTTTGTATATTTGTACAATAAAACAAAGATATGAAGCGGTTCGGTTTATTGTTTTCTGTTTTTGCTATTGCTGCGGTAGTGGTCTCATGCCAGGAGTTCAAGTTGTCAGAAGCAGATCATACTGATGGACTTAAGTTTTTAGGGAATGAGTATTCTGAGATTCTTATAGATTCAAAGAGCGCAGCCTTTTTCTCTGATTTATCATTTGCCTCTACTTCTCCTCAGACAAGATCCGGTGATGTCGAAATGGTTTCGCTTGAGTCTTTGTTGGATAGGGAAGGAACCGAGATCCTTGACTTTGAGGATTGGGAAATAACCCAGATCCCTTTCAAGTCGAATAGGGACAACCACCTTGCGATATTGTCAAAAGACGCGATTGAGGCTGTTGAGCCGGATTCTTTGACAACAATCCGGCAATTTCTCCTTGAATGTCGCAATGAGGTGGCATCCAAATCCTTTGTCGAGATCGCTACCATGATCCCTGACATGGAGTATATATCGGCTCATGGTGCGGATTCTGTCTCGTTCCTTGACAAGTCCCGGTTTTCTGGAATAGTCATATTCTCATCCATTGAGGGAGAATACAGGAAAGTGTATATATACGGTCATGGTCCCATACGTTTCGCCGATGTGGTCGCTGAGGAGTCGCAGCCGACTGGAGGGAATTGTTTTTACATTAATCTTGTCTCGGCCGTAGGTACACGTTCCGTCGAAGAGGAGATAGACGGTGGCTTTATAACGGCGAGTTACTGCGTCGCGAGCGGCCCCGATCTTTACATTGACACCGGCGCTCTGTACACCGGCTTACCCACAAACGGTGACCAGAATGGAGATTGGGAGAGTGGCGGAGTCGGAGGTGGAGGAGGGACCGGCGGAGGTGGTTCGGACGATGGCGACAGTGGCCAATACGATCCGATCAAGTATCGTATTTCCCTTTATAAGACACAAGGAGGATATGTTCATGGAAATGGTTTATATCCAGCTAATTCTGTTGTGTTTTGTGCCGCTTATCCGTTGAATCTTAAGCGGTTTGACCGCTGGGTAGGACATCTGAAGGGACTCGCCGATAAAGTTTGGATAAAGCTCGAGAGTGATGTTTCGGCGACTGCCTATTTCATGAGCAGCCTTCAACTTATCTCTGATCGTCCCTGCTGGGACTTGGAGACTGACACAATGAATCCTCTTGTTAATATGTCATTGGCTCCGACCAGTACTTGGACAACAAACTTTAGGGGGTCTACTTATGGTGATACTCGTCGTGTCCCTAATGAGAATGGAACGTTAGTGTCAAGGAAGCATAACGGATTAGATCTTGCTGCCTCCGTAGGGACTCCGGTTTATTCCATGTTCGACGGAGTGGTGTCTTCCGACAGTTATGTCACGAGTCAACCTGATAAACAGAGCAATGATTATCCTGCATATTATTTTGGCGATAAAGATGGTGCAGGAAACAGGTTGGCAATAGCGAGCACAATCAATGGCGTGACTGTCTGCATGGGCTATTGGCATCTCCAGGCTGGCTCTCCAGTCGCGATTAACCCTCGCACCGGGGTTCCTTTCGCTCCTGGGGACAAGGTGTACCAGGGGGAGGTAATAGGCTATGTCGGCAAGACGGGGAACGCTTGGAACGTTCCATACTCTCATCTCCATTTGGCTTGCTGGGTAAAGAATCCCAATGGCAGCAGAACATATGTTAATCCTGAGACCTACATTAACGGCGATGTCAGCTGGACAAACAGTGGTCACACCGCCGTCAATTCAACCGCCATTATAAATATCGAATGTAATGGATAATCTCAAACCTGTTAAATATGAGTCTTAGATTTATTCTTAGTTTTTTGTTTGTATTTGTCCTGTCTTCAGCTTCTTATGCTCAGATGTACGACATTGAGGGCTTTGTCATAGATGAACCACTGACAAAGGCCCAGCTTATTCAGAAGTTCGGCCAGCCGGACGTTTATTATACATACGATGGAACCGAAGGGCTTGGAGAGAATATTATGTATGGCGGGAACGATATACGTATTCATAATGGTGTCCTTACTGATTTTGTAGTTAAGGACACCACAATGGCTGTCTGCACGTTGAGCATTCCTGGCGGTATCAAGATCGGAATGCCAGCCTCCGTGATGGATAACACGGTTTACGGGCCGATCAAGTCATACTCTTATGATTATTTGGGGACGACCAGGACAGAGTATTACGCTGCGAGAGAAGATTCCGATTTCCTTCTCCGTTTTAATTTAGATGAGAACAATATTATCACAATGATATTTTTCTCCTATCCAATGTGATCGATACTAAGACTCAATCACGGCTGAAAATGAAACCAAGATTCATTCTTAGCTTATTGTTTGTATTTACCTTGTCGTCAGTCGCTTATTCGCAGGTGTACGACATTGAGGGCTTTGTCATTGATGAACCACTGACAAAAGCTCAGCTTATTCAGAAGTTCGGCCAGCCGGATAATTATTATACATACGAGGGTATTGATGGGCTTGGAGAGAGTATTATGTATGGCCAGAATGATATACTATTGGATAATGGACTCCTTAAGGATTTTGTTGTCGTCGATACCACAATGGCAGTCTGCACAAGAAAAGTTCCTGGAGGGATAAAAGTTGGCATGCATGCCTCAGTGATGGACGATACGGTTTATGGCCCCATCAAATCATATTCGTACAATGATTCTGGCACGACTAGAACAGTGTTCTATGTAGGAGATTATGATTTCCATCTCTGCTTTGAACTTGATGAAAACAAAATAATCAGAGTAATATATTTTAATTATCCGATGTGATCTTATCGACTGTGATCTTATCGACTCAATCAAGTTAAAAAATGAAACCAAGAGTTATTCTCAGCACCCCTGGTCGTCGAATACTAGATTCTTCGCTTCGCTCAGAATGACATTTTTGTCATTCTGAGCAATAAATTGTCATTCTGAGGAGGCGATAGCCGACGAAGAATCTACTTCGCGCGGCCGATGAGGCTGTCGGCGAAACGGCGGAGACGCTCGTAGCGGACTCCCTTGCAAACTTTGGCCGCCGCCTCGAGAGCCCGGGCGTTGAGGTCCAGAATAGTCTGCCTGGCATCGTCAGGAACTCCCAATGCCTCGTATAACCCTTTGACTTTGGCTATTTTGGCGGCCTTCTCCTCGTCTGATCCGACAGGCATCGCCATCGCCAGGAGCAGGTCCGCCCGCTGGTCCGGAGACGCTTTCTCGAGCGAGCGGATCGTCAGCCAGCTCTTCTTTGAGTTGAGAATGTCCCCGCCGATCGGCTTGCCGAAAACCTTCTCGTCGCCGAAAGCGTCAAGGTAGTCGTCAGCCACCTGGAACGCGAGACCGAGGTTATAGCCGTAGCCATAGAGGAAGTCACAGTCGGAGTCTGGGGCTCCCGCGATGAGGGCTCCCATTTTCGCGGCGCAGGCGATCAGGACTCCCGTCTTCAGGCCGATCATGTTCATGTATTCCTCCATCGTGACATCGTCCCTTCGCTCGAATTCCATGTCATACTGCTGCCCCTCGCAGACCTGGGCGGCTGTCCTTGAGAAAAGTGCCAGCACCTTTGCCGCCGACTTCTTGGGGGCCTTGGAGATTCTCGAGTAGCTGTCGATACACATCATGTCTCCGGACAGGATGGCCGTGTCGGTATCCCATTTCTTCCAGACGGTGTCGACTCCCCGACGCAGGGGAGAGCGATCCATGATGTCATCGTGGATCAGGGTAAAACTGTGGTATACCTCAAGTCCCGCGGCTGGCTCGAGGATTTCCGGGCGGATTTTGTCTTTGTAGAGGGAATATGTTATCAGACAGAGCCTTGGCCTAAGCCGTTTCCCGCCGATGGCGATCATATATCTGAGCGGATCATAGAGTCCGGGGGGCTCGGATGTGAACTGAATCTCCTTGAACAGAGTGTCTATGGCTTTGTCGATTTTCTCCTGTCTGATCATGTCTGAAGCGTATGTCTAAACGGGTTGGCCTGTAAAGTTAGTCAAAAAGGCTTATTATTCCGAAGAAACTCCCTATTTTTGTGGCAAGATGAGCCTATATTCTTTCTTCAGGATATCAAAGCCGTCGGCCTGGAAAGTGCCGCCTGAGGCGGCGCGTGGAGAGTACCGGCGGCTCAGGAACCGTACGTTCTGGGGTGTCACCGCCGCTTACGCCCTCTACTATGTGTGCCGTATGGCCATGGCAGTCGTCAAGCAGCCGCTGATAGACGGAGGCATATTTAGCGCCGCGCAACTGGGGATAATCGGCTCGGCTTTCTATTTTGTATATGCCGCAGGCAAGTTCGCCAACGGTTTCATAGCCGACTACTGCAACATCAAGCGCTTCATGGCGACAGGCCTTCTGGTGTCGACAGTCGTGAACCTCCTCATGGGAGTGCTCGGGCTGGCCCATGGATGGTGGAATTTCTCTTCAGCTATCTTGTTCTTCGTTTTCGCCGTGGTCTGGGGGATCAACGGATATTGCCAGTCGATGGGGGCGCCACCAGGAGTCATCAGTCTTTCCAGATGGTTCCCGCTCAACCGCAGGGGCACCTATTACAGCATTTTGAGCGCCACCCCGTATCTCGGCAAATCCATTTCCGTTTACGCTCTTGGCCTTGTGGTGGCACTGATAGGCTGGGAATATGGTTTCATTTTCTCGGCGATCGCCGGAGTGATCGGCTCTGTTGTCATCCTGGTTTTTGTCTCTGACACTCCCGAGAGCCGGGGACTGCCTTCTGTCCAGGAACTATCTGGAGAAGAGGTGCTTCCGACTGACGAAATGCCGACAAAGAGTCTTCAGAAAATGGTGGCAAGGCACCCTGGGATCTGGATAATAGCCCTCTCAAGCGCGTTTGTCTACATCGCCCAGCATGCTGTCAGCGAATGGGGAGTCCTTTTCCTCCAGAAAGGGAAAGGCTATTCTCTTGTCTCAGCCACCGAGATCATCGCTTTCTCAGAGGCTTTCGGGATAGCCGGCACTGTCCTCGCCGGATGGCTCTCAGACAGGGTGTTCAAGGGCAATCGCCTGATCCCGGTTTTCCTGTCCGGCGTGGTTTGCTTCGCCGCTCTCGGATGCTTTCTCCTGACAGGAGGGGGGTATGTCATGAATATTGTCTATGTGGCCCTGTTCAGTCTTGCCATAGGTGTGGTCTATTGTACGGTCGCCGGACTGATGGCTCTGGACATAGTCCCGAGGAAAGCCACTGGCTCCGCCCTCGGGATGGTTGGCCTGGCCAGTTACGCCGCCGCCGGGATCCAGAACGTCGTGAGCGGCTTCATGATCGGAGCCGGAGATCTCGACTTCCTCCCCGTCTCGGTTTTCTGGATGGTCGCCTGTCTGCTGTCGTTCATGATACCGGTTTTGTCTTGGAGACTTCTTAGAATCCAATCAATAAGGTAGTTTCTGCTGTTTTTTCCCCGTAATAAACACTGACGAGGGTCTTGGGGATATCGTAGTCTTGTCCATGAGTGTCACTTATTCCGGGAAAATAGAGTATATTAGCGCCTGTTTTTCTTGACAGGCAGATGATAAGGTTGATCATACTCGATTTTGACGGGACCTTGGGAGACACCAGGGCGAATATTGTCATGACCATGAACCAGACCCTGGCTAAAATGGGCTATCCCGTGGCCGGCGAGGAAGAGGTCGCGGCCACTATCGGTGTTCCTCTGGAGGAAGGATTCAGGCTGTTGCTTCCGGGAATATCCGATGAGGAGGCGGATGAGTGCGCTGTCACTTATCGGGATATTTTCGAGATTAACCGTAAGAAGTTGGTCCCCAGGTTGTTCCCCCAAGTGAGAGAGACCCTTGCCAAACTGTGGGAGAGGGGATATGTCCTTACTGTAGCCTCCTCGAGATTGTCAGCCTCCCTGAATGGTTTCCTCAAGGACATGGAGATCGACGGCTATATCTCCTATGTCCTTGGCGCGGACAATGTCGCCAAGGCCAAACCGGATCCTGAGCCTGTCCTCAAGACAATGTCCGAGCTTGGTTTCTCTCCCGGCGAGACTTTGGTCGTGGGTGATATGCCGGTGGACATCATTATGGGCAGGTCGGCGGGCGCGCTGACTTGCGGGGTGACATACGGCAACTCGTGCCGTGAGGACCTGCTCCTTTCGGGAGCCGGGAGCGTGATCGACTCTTTTTCGGACTTGCTTGAAATCGCTGGCATCGCGGCCAATTAATCCAATTAATCAATGGGAATGCGGGGATTCTGGACTGTACTGATGTTGGTCTTCTCGAACATCTTCATGACGTTCGCGTGGTATGGCCATTTGAAACTTAACGAGATGAAGATCTCGACCGGCTGGCCGTTGATCCTTGTGATCCTGTTCTCCTGGGGAATCGCCTTTTTTGAGTACTGTCTGACAGTGCCGGCCAACAGGATCGGTTTCCAGGCGAACGGGGGACCGTTCAACCTCCTTCAGTTGAAAGTGATCCAGGAGGTCGTTTCTTTGACAATATTCACTTTGATAGTGATGTTTGTGTTCAAGGGCCAGACCATCCATTGGAACCATATAGCCGTTTTCGTCTGCCTTGTCCTGGCGGTGTTCTTCGTGTTTCTCAAGTAGTGAGCCGCGGTCGCCGCGGTGTAGTATACTCTTAACATACTTATTTGATTTATTTGTGTACTCAAGCCTTGCGGGGTGTGAGTATTTTCGCGTTGTTGAATATTGTGACCATATTATTTTCAAACATAATTTTAATGAGAAACAAGAGACTATCGCGAATCGCGCTCGCGTTGCTGTCGACCATGGTGTCGATGGCGACGCTTCACGCGCTTGGACCCGCCAGCGTCTCGGGCCGTGTGCTCGACGGGGACGGGAATCCTATGGTTGGCGTTTCTGTCTCCGCTCAAGGCACGACGGCGGCCACTGTCACAGACACTGACGGTGGATTCCGTCTGGATGTGCCCTCCGGGACGAAGACGCTCAATGTTTCAATGCTTGGCCTGCGGTCCGTTGAGGTTCCGCTCGCCGAGACGACGACCTGGTACGAGGTCACCATGGCCGAAGATCCGCAGACTCTCAGGGAGTCTGTCGCTGTCGGCTACGGGACACTTGGCCGTGGGGAGATTTCTTCCTCCATCGCCACGGTATGCGGGGAGACGCTCACCGAGCGCGCCTCCGCTTTCAACGTGACGCAGGCCCTTGCCGGAAAGGTCGCCGGGTATTCTGTCCATAACACCTCAGGGCGCCCTGGAGGCTCCAACACGGTGTATGTGCGCGGCAGGGGCAACAACGGTGTTGACGCCTCGCCCCTCTATGTCGTCGACGGCATCGCCGGAGTTGACATCGACATGCTCAATCCGGCTGACATCGAGTCTGTCACGGTCCTCAAAGACGCCGCTTCCACCGCTATTTTCGGCGCAAGTGGCGCCAATGGGGTCGTCATCGTCACGACAAAAACAGGAAAGGACAAGGACGGATCCCTCACTTATTCCGGGTCGGTCGGTCTCAACCAGTTCACCAATGGCTACAAGGAGCTTGAGGACATTTATGAGAACGCTATCTCCCACGGGCACAACCTTTCTTTCTCCAAAGCGAATGAGAGGAACTCTGTTTACGCGTCCCTGGGATACAAGTCCTTCGGGGGCATTGTCCCTAAGACAGACGTCGACAATCTGAGCGCCGCCCTGAATTTCCAGTCCAAGATCAATGATTGGCTCGACGTGAGGTTCGGCGCTGATTTCAGCACCCGCACCCAGTCGCGCGGAGACCTTGTTTTTGATGACATGGCCTACAAGTCAGTCTCGACTGACGGGGTGTCAGGTGGCCAGGACCGTCTCGCTATCCCGGTCGGTTACGACTTTGTCACCATGCTCGACAAGGCCGCTTACCGCCAGAAAGACCAGCAGGTGCTGCTCAACGGGGCCGGGGACATCCATCTTTCGAAGGATCTCACTCTGACGGTGAGAGGAGACTACCGTACGAGTAACTATACTTTCGGCCAGTCCGCTCCTGGCGGGATAGCCGGTGCCACTGTCGCTGACAATGGTTTCGCCAATATCTCCAATGCGGACACTCACCGCTGGTCCAACGAGGATTACCTGACCTACGGCAAGGAGTTCGGCGATGTGAAGACGACATCTGTCCTCGGAGTCTCGTTCTCCGGCTTCAATTTTGAGAACTCTTACAGCGGCTCGACAGATTTCTCTGACAACCAGTACGAGTTCTACCGCATGCAGGCGGGTACCGATTATGACCAGTCGACATCCGGCTACGACAAGAGAACCACCAAGTCGGTTTTCTTCAGGACCAACTGGGCTGTGTCTTCCAGGTATCTGTTCGGGGTGACTCTGCGCTACGACTCGGCTTCGATCTATGGATTCGACAACATGAGCGGGATTTATCCCGCCCTGTCTGCCGGCTGGGTGATCTCCGAGGAGCCTTGGTTTGATTCTGCCAGGGATGCGGTCAACCTGTTCAAGGTGCGCGCCAGCTATGGTATCGTCGGCAACTCGGCGCTTCCTCTCGGAGTCGGCAATGCCGGTCTGGGAAATAATCTCCTGTGGGAGGAATCCAGCCAGCTTGACCTTGGGCTCGATCTCTCTTTCTGGGGAAACAGACTCAATGTCTCCGCTGATTTTTACAACAATGACACCAAGGATCCCTTGCTGAAGAGAGTGGTGCCCTTGGCTGACGGGCTCGTCTCCCAGTACTCCAATCTGGGACGTATCCGCAATACCGGACTTGATGTCACGATCAACGCCCGTCCTGTCGCTGGCCGTGATTTCAACTGGGATGCCACCCTGCTTTACTCACTGAACAAATCCAAGGCGGTCGAGATCGGAGGTAAGGTCGCTTATCCTTTCAGCCCGGTCTCTTCTGTCGAGGGTGAGGAACTGAACACTCTTCTCGGCCTCGGAGGCACCACTCCCGCCCATGAGTTCGATTTCGTCAACAGCTTCTCCCTGAAGGGATTCACCCTTTTGGTCGATCTTACGGCCAAGGCTGGCTTCTGGACATTCTGCGACGCTTGGAACACCAAGTATTCCGCGGATCTATTGGGCGGGAGCTTCCAAGAGAGTTTCGCCTACAAGGGCAATTACCTGAGACTTAGGAATATAGCCTTGACTTACGATTTCGGGCGCGATGTCCTGGGGAATTCAGGGTTCATCCGCAGCCTGAGGCTGGGTGTCCAGGCGGAGAATGTGTTCACATCCAGCGACGTTCCCTCCATTGATCCCGAGGATTTCATCTGGGATGCGAAGTATGGCGTCTCCGGAGGCGCATACCCTCGCCCCATGACCATTTCGGGTACGTTGAGACTCAGTTTCTAAATCATAACCTCAAGAGTTTATACGTATGAATATCAAATATAAAATAACAAAACTCGCCGTGGCTGTCGTCATGATGCTCGCGTTCGTGTTCCAGGCTCATGCCCAGAACGCGTTGACGGGCCGTGTGACAGATGAGAACGGTGACCCTATGCCTGGTGTCTATGTCGCTGTCAAGGGGACGCAGGTCGCCACAAGCACCGACGCCGACGGTAATTTCACCTTGAGGACAAACGCCACCACCGGATCCCTCGTGTTCTCCATGATGGGAATGACTGAGCAGGAGGTTCCCATCAGCGGACGGTCCTTGTTCAACGTTATTATGAAGGAAGACGCCACGATGCTCCAAGAGACTGTCGTGGTGGGTTACGGTACGATGATCAAGCGCGAGTTGACAGCTTCTGTCTCCCAGGTGGGCGGCGAGGCTCTCACCGAGCGCGCGACCGGTCTCAACGTGCTTCAGAACATGGCCGGTAAGATGGCCGGTGTCCAGATCAAGTCCACTTCCGGTCGTCCTGGTGGTAACGCGGCCATCCTTATCCGTGGTATCGGCTCCATCAACGCCAGCACCACTCCTCTTTATGTCGTGGACGGAGCGGTGGATGTCAATCCCGACATGATCAACTCAAATGACATCGAGTCAGTGGCTGTCCTAAAGGACGCGGCCTCCGCCGCTATCTACGGAGCCAAGGGTGCCAACGGTGTCGTGCTGATCACCACCAAGAGCGGTCAGGGTTCCGGACAGGGCTCCATCACCTATGACGGCAAGCTCGGTGTCGGTTACCTTTCCCGCAAGCTCGACTTGATGAACGCGGACGAGTACATCCAGATGCAGCAGCTGGCCTATGGTTACAGCGGCCAGAACATGCCCCACCTTGTGACTCCGATCGAGAGCCTGTTCAACTATCAGATGAACGGTTCCGAATATGCCCGTGATGAGAAGGGACTCCTTATCGCCACTCCTAAATACGACACGGATTGGTGGAAAGAGGTTACCCGCAAGGCTATCACCCAGGATCACAACGTGTCCTTCTCCCAGAAGGGCGGCAAGTCTTCTGTCTATGCCAATATCGGTTGGCAGGATGTGCAGGGTCTTGTGAAGACCACTTACGGAAAGCGTTTGAGCGCCACCATCAACGCCACCACCCAGATCAACAAGTGGTTGGACCTCAATGGGATGGTCTCATACTCGCAGACCGAGAGCAACACCGCCGACCAGGAAGGAACCATGCAGCAGGGCGCTGTGCGTAACACCTACGAGATGCCTCCAGTGGTTCCTGTCAAGTACCCGGACGGCACATGGGGCGCCAAGCAGGACTATCCTCTCTCCGAGACCGCCTCGAACCCGGTCCACCAGCTGGAGGCCTGGAAGCAAATCAACCGTAGCAACTATTTCCTCGGCAACCTCGGACTTGACTTCCATCTTCTTGAGGGACTTACCTTCACTGTCAAAGGCAATTACCAGACAACCAGCTCCAAGAATACTGATTTCCGTATCGCCGGAATGGCGGACTGGTCGAAGTCAGATTCGGGAACCCAGGCCTACATCACCAACGGCCTGTCGACCCGCTGGTCCAACGAGGACTACTTCACTTACGACAGGATGTTCTTCGGGGACAGGCTCAAGTCGAACTTCACCCTCGGAGCTTCCTGGTATTATTCCCAGTCTGAGAACAGTTACGCCGGCTCGCAGCTCCTTCCCGACGATGTCTTCGAATATCACGATCTCGGCGCCGGAACCAAGAGGGTCCAGCCTTCTTCCGGTTGGAGCAAGAACACGATGAACTCCTACTATTTCCGTACGAACCAGATCCTGGCCGGACGGTATATGCTCGGAGTGACGGTCCGTGTCGACGGTGCCTCCAATTTCGGAGCGAAACGCAAGTACGGTTTCTTCCCTTCGGTCTCGGCCGGTTGGACAGTCTCCGAGGAACCCTGGTTCGATACGAACAAGGATTTCATCAACCAGTTGAAACTCCGCGCCAGTTATGGTGAGGTGGGTAACGCCTCCATCGGAAACTACGTGACCATGTCCCAGATCTCTGCTGGCACGATGATCATGAATGACCAGGTGGTGTCGCAGTCTTCTGTGAGCACTCTTGGTAACTCCGATCTTTCCTGGGAGACCACCAGACAGTTCGACGCCGGTATCGACATCGCCTTCTTCAAAGACAGGATCCAGCTCATCGCCGACTACTACTACAAGAAGTCGCTTGACCTGCTGTTCGCCGAGTCCATTCCCCACTCATCCGGTTACGGAAGTATCACCTCCAACTTGGGAGTCCTCCACAATACCGGTTTCGAGCTCACTTTGAACACCCATCCGATCGCGTCCCGCAATTTCGCCTGGGATCTCGACCTGATCTATTCCACCAACAAGACCATCATCGACAAGCTCTACGGCTCGCTCTCCACTCACGGTGGCCAGGTTGAGGAAGGACAGCCCTACATGCGCTGGGGAATGAGGAAGCTCCTCGGAACCTGGGGCATCGAGGAAGCCGCCGAGGCCGCGGTCTACGGCCGTACTCCCGGCGACTACAAGCTTGAGGATGTCAACCAGAACGGAGAATACGACGACGGTGACACCCAGTATGTCGGGATGGCCACTCCTAAGGGAGAGCTCTCCATCGTCAACAACTTCACCTGGGGCGGTTTCAACCTCATGGTCGACATCGGTTCCGCTTGGGGATTCAAGGTCTCCAACATCGCCCAGAGCCTCTATGTCGGTCAGGCGATCTACACGAACAGCCTTTCAGACCTGCTCACGGCGTCCTGGACCCCTGACAACCAGAACACTGAGCTCGCCCAGCTTCGTCTTCCCACCGACGCTTATTTCGGCAACGGCAGCATGGGAACCTTCTTCCTTGAGGACGGAGATTTCATCCGTGTAAGGAACATTGTCCTGTCATACGACTTCAAGCGCGACTTGCTCAAGAACATGAAGTCCGTCAAGGGATTGCTCCTCGGTGTCAGCATCGAGAATCCTTTCCTTTGGACCAAGTATTCAGGTTTCGATCCTGAGGTTGGTTGGGGCACCGGGAACGACCAGATCAGTTACGACTGGCTCGCCTACCCGAAGCCTACCACGATCACCGGTAACATCAAAATCACATTCTAGGCGAGTATGAAAAAGATAATCAATATACTTGGAATGGCGGCCCTGCTGTTCGCCGCGGGTTGCGACAAATTCCTTACCGAGGAGCCCAAGACATTCCTCTCGCCCGATAACTACTATGTTTCCGAGGCGCAGATGCAGGATGCCGTGAACGGTCTTTATCCCAGGGTAGTGGCCGCTTACATGGATGGTTTGGTCGCTCCTAACCACACGACATTCATTATGCTCGAGACCATGACGGGATACCACAAGCGAAACCACGCCTATGATTCCCGTACCTTGGGTTACAACCTTCCCCTTGCCGACGACAACGGTTTGCTCGACAACAACTGGAATGACATGTACGATGCCATCAGCCGGGCCAATTACGCGATCGAGGGCATCGAGAACTCGACGGCGGACGTGTCTGAGACTTTGAAGAACAAGTTCCTCGGAGAGGCCCATTTCATCAGGGCTTACTCCTACTTCTTCCTCGTGCAGTGCTATGGCCCTGTTCCTGTGCCCACCACTCCGGTGAAGGGTAAGTCAGACATTGTTACCGAGATCACTCCCATCAGTGGAGTCTATGCCCAGATTCTCGAGGATCTCGGTGAGTCTGAGAGACTTCTGACCGAGTGGAATCCTGGCGACGGACATGTCGGTCTTGGCGCTGTCAAGTCCCTTCTCGCCAAGGTTCACCTGGCGATGGCCGGTTATCCCCTCAGGCAGACCGACCATTACGCCCAGGCCGCGGCAAAGGCCAAGGAGGTCATCGGAAGCGGAGCCTTCTCTCTCTATACCGGTGTGGGCGACCTTGCCGATCCCGCCAAGCGCAACAAGGAGGAGGCTATCTTCACCGCCCAGTACAACAAGACGAACGGGGGTTCTCCGATGCACACGATTTTCCTCCCTTATTACACCGGGTGGGATGCCGAGCAGTTCGCCGAGAACCAGGCGTTCGGAGGCGCCATCGTGCCCAGCCAGACTTTCATCAATACCTACGAGGATGGTGACAAGAGGGCTGCCGAGAAGGGATGGTACTATAATTCCTACAACGGAGTCGATTTCCCTCAGCCGTTCATCTACAAGTACTTCGATGCCGACGCGGTGACCAGTAACGCCAGCGATGTGCAGTTCCCGATGATCCGTTACTCCGACATCATGCTTGTCCTGGCCGAGGCCACATGCGCTGGTGGCAGCACCACCGACGCGGCCGCTATCGACGCCTATTACCAGGTAAGAAACCGCTGGTGCCCTATAGTCAGGCCTACCTCTATAAGCTTCGATGATGTGTACAAAGAGCGTGTCTGGGAGCTTTGTTTCGAGGGTCAGAACTGGTTTGACATCCTTCGCACCCGCAAGGTGTTCAATGTCTCCAATGGCAGGGTCGTGGATATGATCGGTTTCGCTCCCCAGGAACACCCTGGAGTCCCCTTCACGGAGGATTGCCTTCTCTTACCTTACCCTGTGGCCGAGAAGCGTCTGAATGAGAATATCGCCTCCATCACGGTGGCCCAGAGACTGGCTTTATAAATGATGATTGATATGAGAAACACTATACGCGTTATTTTGGGTTTGCTGGCAGCCGCGGCGCTCGCCACCGGTTGCGTCAAGACCCTGAACCTGCACGACACGACGATGGATCCGGACTACGAGCCTGACAAGGTCTCCACTTTCTACCTTTGGAGAGTTCTCCAGATCGACGACGTGAACGTGAACGGTATCGACATCAAGCCGTATTTCGACTGGTTCGACTCTTTCCAGCTGGAGATCCGTCGCACCGACGGGAAGATTTCCGGGATCAAGATGAACAACGGAAGCATTCCCCACGACATGTACGGTTTCAACCTTCCCACCGAGGAAGTCGAGTGCTATTTCGACAACACTGTCCAGCCGAACGCCATCAGGCGCTCTTCTGACGACCAGATTGTGGCTGTTTTCCGCAAGGGAGTGGTCTGTATGGAGTTCCAGATGGACTGCCAGACGGTCAACTACAGGTTTATGTTCAGCGGTAAAAACAACTAAGGAGGGATCAAGATGAGAAAGAACAGATTCATAACAATTTTCCTGGCTTTGGCCGCTGTCGCCGCCATGGTATTCTCTTGTATTGAGTTCAAAGAGATAGTGTGGCCGTCCGATCCTCAGGCCAATTCGGAAATAGAGGTAAGCGTTCATATCCAGTATATCCCTGAGACTGAGCGCGCCGGCCATTTCGTCCTGGCATTTGTGGCTCCAAAGAGCTGGAAGGTCTCCGAGTCCATCGAGGCCACGTATTCCGTGACAAACGCACAGGTCGGTGGACAGCTGATCACGATCACCGATGA
>JAFVED010000121.1 GCA_017478125.1 Bacteroidales bacterium
CTTGGAGATGATCCACGCGCCGCCGGCTGACCAGAAGTTACCCCAGCGGTGGGCGGTGGCGAAGTGGGAGGACGCGTCACGGCGGAACGACGCGGAAGCGTAGTACTTGCCCGCGTAGTTGTACATGCCGCGGAAGAAATAACCCTCGACATTGTAAACAGACGATGATGATGACGGGTCAGGATTGACATTCAGCACACTGCCGAGTTCGCTGGCCCCGTCGATTCCGAAGTTCTTTCCGGAGACGTCCATGAACTCGTACTTGTAGTTGTAGTACTCGTGTCCGAGCATGGCGCTGATCTCATGCTTGCCTGCAGTCTTGTTGTAGTTGAGCAACTGCTGGGTGTTGTAGGTGTAAGTCCTTGAGGATGACTTGTACAGGTAACCGTTGTCCGAGCTGTTCGTGTAGATATCCACGAAAGGGCTGTCGATGTAGGTTCCCCTGCGGTCATAGTCGTAGGCACTGGCGTTCAAGGTGAAAGTCAGGTCCTTGAACAGCTTGAAATCAGCGAAACCGCTGACAGTGATCGAATTGCCGTCAGTTCCGGAGTTGCGGTACTTGTTGCCGAAAATGGAGTTGCCACCGGTACCGCCGGCCCTGTTGAGGCCATAGCTCTGGGCGAAATCGAACATCTCCTTGTCCCACTTGTCGATCATGATCTTTCCGTTACCGTCACGAAGGTAGACCGGGTAGACGGGAGCCTGGGTCTTGATCGTCTGCCAGATGTAACCGGCGTTGAGGGTACCCTCGGAAGTGTTGTGATAGCGATATTTCGTGTAGTTGAAGTTACCTCCGACCTTGAGCCATGACTTGGCCTGGTAGTCGGCGGACAGACGGGCAGTGAGACGGTTCTGGTCGGATCCTTCCTGGATACCCTGCTGGTCGAGATAACCGATGGAGGAAAAGTAGTTTACCTTGCCGCCGACAAGACCGGAGAGGGAGACGTTGTACTCCTGACGGAAACCGTCACGGAGACCCTCTTTCTCCCAGTCGTCAGGCTGGAGCCAGAAGGTCTGGCCGTTGTAGGTGTGGAAGGCTCCGAGCTGGGCATCAGGATTTATCTTGCCACCCTGGAGGATGAAATCCTGCCCGGTGGGAACGGTATAGACCATGTAACCGGGGCCGGTGTTGGAACCCTGGACATAATTGTTCGCTTTCGTGTGAGCCTCACTGGCCGAGGCGCCGTCCAGGATGGCCTGGTTGTATATGGTCTGGTAATAGGTCTCATAGAACTGCGCCGTGTTGGTCGTATTGTAGAGCTGCAGGGCGTTGGTGTTGACTCCCCACTTGGCGTCGAAGGTGACCTTGGCGTCGCCGGTGTTGCCGCGCTTGGTGGTGATCATGATGACTCCGTTGGCTCCACGGGCGCCATAAAGGGCGTTCGAGGCAGCGTCCTTGAGGACGGTCATAGACTCGATGTCGCTGGAGTTCAACAGGTTCAGGTCCCCATCGTAAGGCATGCCGTCGACGACGATCAGAGGCTGGGTGTCCGAATAGATGGAGCCGATACCACGGATCGTGATGGAAGGCGAGCTGGTGAGCTGTCCGGAGGAGTTGTTGATCTGGACTCCGGGGATACGGCCGGCAAGCGCCTGGGTGGCGTTTGTGCTCTGGGCCTTGGTCAGCTCGTCGGACTTGATGGTGGCGGCGGAGCCGGTGAAGGCCTCGCGCTTCATCTTACCGAAAGCGACGACCACGACGTCATCCAACATCTCGGAATCATCCTCAAGGACCACCGTGATCTTCGAGGCGGACTCAACAGTCACTCTCTGTGTCACATAACCGACACAAGAGACCTCCAAAACCGCGCGGAGCGGAACCGTGATTGAGAAGGCTCCGTCAATGTCGGTCACGACACCGTTTGTCGCGGACCCGACCTGGACGACTCCAGCTCCGACAATCGGCTGCCCTGACGAGTCGAGGACAACACCACTGATTGCCGTCTGTCCCCACATGGCCGTAGTGACCAGTATGGAGAGTAGCAAAAGATAGAATCTCTTCATAAATGTAGGATTATTTAAAAAATGAATAATAGATAGACTATTTGGTTCCGTCGAGAATGCCGCGGAGGTAACCGATCGACTCGGCTACGCCGGGATGGGGGTTGTCCCCGTTCTTCTCGAACTCGACAGACAGGACGCCCTTGTAGCCGACCTTGCGCAGGGCCTTGACGATCGGCCTGAAGTCGATCACTCCCCTGCCCATCTCCCATGTCTGGCCAGCCTTCGACGGGGCGGTCTCATCCTTGATGTGGACGTCATATATCCATTTGTGGTATTTCTTGACTATCTGGGCGATGTCCTCCCCGCTCCTGACAGAGTGGCCCATGTCAAGGCAGCACCCGACTCCGAGGGAAGGATCCTTGACGAGCTCCATGATCTTGTAGATGCTCGGGAATGCCGCGCCGTCCGGCCCGTGGGTGTGGATGGCGACCTTGATCCCGGTCTCGGCGACTTTCGCGATCACATAGTCGATAAGGTCATAATCAGGGACTCCGATGAACATCTTGATCCCGTAACGCTCCGTGTAGGCGAAAGCGCGGTCAACCTCCTCCTTGGATTTCATGTATATGGGTCCCAGAATATAGCCCTCAACCCCATAGGAGGCGCACTTGGCCTTGAAAGCGTCCATCTGCTCCTTGGTGGAGTCCAACGGGAGCCACCAGTCCTTGATCGACAAGTATTTGACATCCATGCTCTGAAGCAACGCCAAGGTCTCGTCGATCGAGAAATTGCGGTAGCTGTAGCCGGCGACACCGATCTTCATGTCGTCCGATCCATGGGGTCCGCCCAGGATCTGCGCGCCGGAAGGGATAACTGAGAGTAGCGACACAACGATCGCCAACGAAATGGATAGGAAACGGTTCATATGGACAATAAAGTAGTGTGTGTGTTCAATTAAACGCCGCAATTTAGCGTTTTTTTCCGAATTATCACTATTTTTGTATGAAAAGCAACCATACCCCACTGACAACCCTACCATGGCAGACGAGACCATAATATTCTCAATGTGCGGGGTCGGAAAGACTCTGCCCAACAATAACAAAGTCATACTCAAGGATATATACCTTTCTTTCTTCTATGGGGCCAAGATCGG
Source organism: Bacteroidales bacterium (assembly GCA_017478125.1). GTDB lineage: Bacteria > Bacteroidota > Bacteroidia > Bacteroidales > UBA932 > Cryptobacteroides. Next base: position 3,098 of record JAFVED010000121.1, read on the forward strand.
CATCATCGGTCTGAACGGTTCCGGAAAATCCACTTTGTTGAAGATCATAGCCGGAGTGGAGAAGTCCTACAAGGGAGAGGTCGTGTGGGCCCCCGGATATTCAGTGGGCTATCTGGAGCAGGAGCCTCAGATGGATCCCTCGAAGACCGTCCTGGAGGTCGTACAGGAGGGGGTACAGGAAGTGGTTGATGCCCTGAACGAGTACAACGGGATCTCCCTGAAGTTCATGGAGCCGATGGATGACGACCAGATGAACCGCCTGATCGAGCGCCAGGGAGAGCTCTCCGAGACAATCGACCATCTCGGCGGCTGGGAGATCGAATCCAAACTGGAGCGGGCGATGGACGCCCTCAACTGCCCCCCGGGAGAGGCGCCGGTGTCCACCTTGTCCGGAGGAGAGCGCAGAAGGGTCGCCCTCTGCCGTCTTCTGCTCCAGCAGCCCGATGTCCTCCTGCTGGACGAGCCGACCAACCACCTCGACGCGGAGAGCATCCAATGGCTTGAGGCCCATTTGAGACAGTACAAAGGCACGGTCATCGCCGTGACCCACGACCGTTACTTCCTGGACAATGTGGCAGGGTGGATCCTTGAGCTGGACAGGGGCGAGGGCATCCCATGGAAAGGCAACTACAGCTCCTGGCTCGACCAGAAGACAAAAAGACTGGCCTTGGAGGAGAAGCAGGAGAGCCGCCGGCGTAAGACCCTCGAGCATGAGCTTGAGTGGGTCAGGATGGCCCCAAAGGCCCGCCAGGCCAAACAGAAGGCGCGTCTGGGCGCTTACGAGAGACTCGCCTCGGCCGACGCCAAAGAGAAAGAGAAGAGCCTGGAGATTTACATCCCCAACGGCCCCAGGCTCGGGAACAAGGTGATCGAGTTCCACAATGTGACAAAATCCTTCGGGGAAAAGGTACTCTTCGAGAACTTGTCGTTTTCCCTGCCTCCAGCCGGGATAGTGGGTGTGATCGGTCCCAACGGAGCCGGAAAGACAACCCTGTTCAGGCTCATCATGGGGATCGAGGAGCCGGACGCCGGATCGATTGAGACCGGAGAGACTGTCAAGATCTCATACGTGGACCAGCAGCACAAGAGCATAGACCCTGACCTGACAGTCTACGAGACGATCGCCGGGAATTCCGAATGGGTCAGGCTCGGCGGACGGGACATCAACGCCCGCGCCTGGGTTTCCAGGTTCAACTTCACGGGAGCTGACCAGGAGAAACTCTGCGGAGTGCTGTCCGGAGGCGAGAGGAACAGGCTCCATCTTGCCCTGACACTCAAAGACGAGGGTAATGTCCTTCTTCTCGACGAGCCCACCAACGACGTGGATGTCAACACGATAAGGGCTCTTGAGGACGGTCTGGAGAGCTTCGCCGGATGCGCCGTGGTCGTGAGTCACGACCGCTGGTTCCAGGACCGTATCGCCACCCACATCCTCGCGTTCGAGGGCGACGGCAAGGTCGTGTTCTTCGACGGCAACTACTCCGAGTACGAGGAGAACAAGAAGATGAGGCTCGGAAACGTCGAGCCGAAACGATTCAAATACAAGAAGCTGATGGACTAAAGTGAATATATTCACATCTATTTTCTATCTTTGCAATAACGGCGAACCAAACACACATGTCCAATAACACGGGTCA
>JAFVED010000122.1 GCA_017478125.1 Bacteroidales bacterium
CCATGCGGCCGTAACCACTGATAACGACTTTCATACTCATTTGTTGAAAATGTATTCATGAAGGCTCTCGATCGTTTCCTGAAGCCGGTCGGAATCGATCACGAAATTCTCGCTCATCATGTTGGCGCTGACGTTGGCGAGATAGACCTTGCCGGAAACGCTGATCACCTTGTCGCCAAGACCTTCGAAACCGACAATGTTGCGTCCGATCACGGAGACAAGGGCTTTGTCCCGATAGACGGTGACTTCAGCCCACTTCCCTATCTCTTCCAGGGCATCCTGGAAGGTCTCCCCGACAACTTCGGGGATCACGAGATAGACCTCGGACTCCGTGGCCTTCGCTATCGTGACCGGGACCCGGCGAGGATACAGCGAGGCGAACACCTTGCCGAACATCCTGGTGACACCGTCCAGTTTCGGAGAGACGATCTTGACAAAAAGAACCTCTTTCCTGACCGCCACAGACTTGGGTCCGTCGGGTGACTGGTCAGCGAGGGTGACAAGTGTCCCGTCACAGGCCTGGTTGGTGGAATTGAGAACTTTTATGGGAATATTCTTCTTCCGGGCCGGCTCGATGGTCAGCGGATGCAAGACTCTCGCTCCCATGGCGGCCATCTCGGCGGCCTCCTCGTATGAGATCACATCGATCTTGCGGGTGTCCTTGACAACCCTCGGGTCAGCGGAACGGATGCCGTCCACATCTGTCCAGATCTCAACGCGTTCCGCGCCAAGAGCCATTCCGAAAATGGCGGCGGAGTAGTCAGAGCCCTCAAAACCGAGGACTGAAGTCGCTCCCTTCTCCGTGGAAGCCACGAAGCCCTGAGTCAGGACAAGGTCCGCGCCTTTATATTCAAGACCGACGATCCTCTTGATGTTGGCCTCCGTAACTTCCATGTCGGGCCTGGCGTTGAGGTAGTTGTCGTCGGTGGTGATCATCCTGCGGGCATCGATCCAGTGGCAGGAGATGTCATTGGCGTTGAAAGCGTAGGAAATAATGGTCGAGGAGAGCAACTCACCGGTCGATATGATCCTGGCATTGCTCCTGGATGAGAGCTCGCCGATCAGGCAGACTCCCCCGACAAAAGTCTCAAGGTCGGCGATTCTTTCCTCGACTTTCCCAAGGCACTCGCTTAAAAGATCAGGCCTTTGGGCCAGAAGGTTTTTGGCCAGGTTGAAGTGTCTCTCCCTCAATTGGCTCAGCAGATCTTTCACATTGTCCTCGTGCTGGGCCTCCGCCTCCTCAGCCATCGAGACCAGCAACCTGGTCACCCTGGCAAGGGCGGAAACAACCACAAGGGGCTTCTCTTTCAGTTTTCCCCTTACAATCTGGATCACTCTTCCGATCGCGGCCTCGTCCTGGACGGACGTTCCTCCGAATTTGACGATAATCATTTCAATTGTCTTTATTAAGTTCGTTCATAACTGTCTTGTAGATCATGATGTCCTGCTCCACGGCTTTCCGCAGGTCGGAGACGAGGACATATTCATTTGGCGTGTGGGCCGTCAGGATCGATCCCGGGCCGCAAATGGCCTTTCCGGGAAATTTTTCAAGCCTCGGGGCATCGCTCCCGAAAGACACCGGTTTCGAAGGAATCCCTTCCACTTCAGAAAAATACTCCATCGGAGTGTCTCCTCCGAAAGCGTGTATTACCGACCCCTTGGGACTCGCTCCCAATAGTTTGTTCTGAATCAGGTCGTCTGTGACGAAAGTGGTCCGGAAATAGATTCGGAAAGACACCTCCGGACTCAAGATGTTCTGGGGATTGGAACTCACCAGGCCACCGACATTCCAAGTGGTCTTCCCAAGTACGGGATCCAGGGGGAACTCGACCAGATCGAGAGTGTTCATCAAGTCCACGAACCTCTCCACGGCGCTGATTCCATGATCAGGATAGCCGGAGTGGCAAGCTTTTCCCGGGATCGTGACCTCAAAAGACTTCGTCCCCTTGCTCGCTGATGCGAGGCAGTTGTCGGTCGGCTCTCCCACCAGGACAAATCCACCTCCAGGATTGTTCTTCGTGTAGGCCTTGGCACCGTGAGATCCGGTCTCTTCTCCAGCAAGAAGCAGGAGTCCGAAGTCCTTGTAACCTTCTTTGCTGAGCCGCAGGCAGGTGCTGTACATCGAGAATAACTGTCCTTTCGCGTCGCAAGATCCACGGCCCTTGATGATAGTGTCGTCCGCCGCGGCTTTCCGACCGTCCGGAAGGATATCTCCTTCTTTGACCAAATCGACGCTCGGCGGGATGTACGGGGGTACCGTGTCCAAATGGGTGCAAAAGACAAATGACGGATTCCCGGTCCCGGACCAGTCCAAAAGAAGGTTGACGGTTCCATCACCAACCTCGGACTCGTGGACTTCCGGTTCTGTTGGTCCGGCAGATTCTCCCACAGGTCCGTTGGCCGGCCCGCCATGGCCGACATGATCGGCCATCCCAAGCCGCTCCTTCAGGAACTCCGCCAGAGTTCTCTCTTGTCCCGAAGTCGAGTCGATCCCAAGTATTTCCAGAAAAAAATCCAAATCCATTCTCTAAACGCGCATAATCGCTCAAAGATACTGAATTTATTCGAACATTCTTAATCACAACGCTAATTTGATTTTTCAATACATAAATATTATATTTGTAAGGATTTTACCTTGTAAAAACTATTTACGGAACAATAACCAAAACTCCCATAAAATGAAACGAATATCATTATTAGTAACCGCTCTCCTCGCGCTGGCCGCTTGCCAGCGGATGGAGATGGATGTCAACGCGCCTGACGCAGGCTCCAGGAAGGAACTCCGTGAAGTCATCATCACGGCTGACATCGCCGAGAGCGCCGGGGCCGTTGACCCCTCCACAAGGACATCCGTTGTCTTTGAGGGCTCGAAGCCGAAAACATTCTGGACTCCGGGCGACAGGATCAAGATCTTCAGCGCCGGGGAGTCCGCAAAGTTCACCTCAATCAACCAGGAGCCTTCCCGCAAGGCGAAGTTCAGGGGACTCGTCTCGATGATCATCGGCGACGACGGGGAGTCCGAGAAGGACTATGTCTGGGGGCTTTACCCCTACAGGGACGATGCCACATACGCAGAACCCGACGGCGAGGGCCACTCGGCCACCGCGGTCATAACCACAACACTGCCCTCCGTCCAGACGGGAAAGCCGGGGACCTTCGTGGATAGCCTAGCCACCATGATCGGTCGATCAGAGACCCTCACCATATCCTACAAGAACGCCTATTCAGGAGTCTATGTGAGGTTCAACCGCAGCGACATCACCTCCGTCACACTCAAGGGATTGCACGGTGAGACTCTCGCCGGCAGGTTCGTGATCGGACTGGACTCCAACCTCGACCCGGAAATCAAGCAGATAATCTCAGGTGAGTCACGGGTCATAATCACTGACCCCGCCAACGGGACCCTCGTCCCGGGACAGAACTACTTCCTCGTGACACTCCCGGATGTCGCCCTTCAGGAGGGGTACTCCCTGACCGTCAGCAGAGGCGACGGCTACGAGGCGACATTCAACTCGCTGCCCACAGTC
>JAFVED010000123.1 GCA_017478125.1 Bacteroidales bacterium
ATCCTCTCAAACGAGCACTTGAAGTCTCCTTTCTTTGGGAATATCCGCTCTATCGAGCTTGCCCCGCTCTTCCTGACGACAAGCGCTTCTCCCGGAGGCAACTCGCTGACCTGCTCGCAGTCCAGGTTGAAAACAGTCTGAAGCACCGGCCTTTCGCTGGCGAGGGCAACGATCTCCTCATCCCGGTAATAGAAAGCCGGACGGATCCCCCAGGGATCCCTGACTGCGAACATCTCCCCGCTTCCGGTGAGCCCGCACATCACATATCCTCCGTCGAACTTTTCAAGGGTCTCCCTCAGGACATTCTCGATCCTGACATTGTCGTCGATGTACCGGGTGATGTCCAGGCCGGTCTTTCCTGACTCTTTAGCTTTCAGGTAGTTCCGCTCAACCTCCCTGTCGAGTCGATGCCCCATCAGCTCAAGGGTGATGTAGGTGTCGCCATAGATCCGGGGCGACTGTCCCTCTCCGACCATATCCCTGAAGATCTCATCGACATTAGTCATGTTGAAGTTGCCGCAAAGGCAGAGGTTCCGGGCTCTCCAGTTGTTCCTGCGAAGGAAGGGGTGGACGAATGACAAGCCGGATTTTCCCGTTGTCGAATAACGCAGGTGACCCATCAGAAGCTCGCCTTGGAAGGATTCGCCGACCCTGCTGAAAATCTCGGTGATCGCGTCTTTGCCCTCGGCCTTCTCCCTGAACATGTATTCCTCTCCAGGGGGATTGGTCAGGTTGACGCATGCGATTCCGGCTCCCTCCTGGCCACGGTTATGCTGCTTCTCCATCATCAGGTAGAGCTTGTCGAGACCATATCTTCCCGTGCCGTATTTCTTACGGTAATATTCCAACGGCTTGAGAAGGCGGATCATCGCCACGCCGCACTCATGCTTAAGCTGTTCAGTCATTTTTCGAGCACGCTTTAATAAAGTCCATGAAAAGGGGATGGGGACGAAGGACGGTGGATGAATATTCCGGGTGGAACTGCGTCCCGATGTACCATTTGTGCGAGGGAACCTCCACAATCTCAACCAGATCGTTCTCCGGGTTGATTCCCACACACTTCATCCCGGCCTCCTCGAGGGCCGCCTTGTACCTGTTGTTGACCTCGTAGCGGTGACGGTGACGCTCGCTGACCCGGTCCGTTCCACCGTACGCCTTTTTAACCTCGCTGCCTTCTTTCAGGAGGCAATCGTAGGCGCCCAACCTCATTGTGCCACCGAGGTTGGTGACGCTCTTCTGCTCCTCCATCATGTCTATGACATTATCGGGCGTCAGAGGGTTCATCTCCATGGTGTCGGCGTCCTTCAGCCCGAGGACGTTCCTTGAAAACTCTATGACCATCATCTGCATGCCGAGGCATATCCCGAAAGCGGGAAGACCGTTGGTCCTGGCGTATCCGGCGGCTATGATCTTCCCTTCGATCCCTCTTTGGCCGAAGCCCGGGCAGATGACAATGCCGTCCAGCCCCGCAAGTTTCCCGGCGACATTGTCCCTTGTGATCTCCTCGCTGTTGACGAATATCGCCTTGACTTTCCGGTCATGATAGACACCCGCATGGGTGAGGCTCTCCGTGATGCTCTTGTAGGCATCCTGCAGGGCATATTTCCCGACAAGACCTATTTTCAGGACGATGGATGCCTTGCTCCGCCGATCCAGGAATTCCTTCCATTCCTTCAGCTCAGGTCTCGGTCCCGGCTCAATCCCCATTTTCTTCAGGCAGATTGCGTCGAGTCCTTGACGTAGCATATTCAAGGGAACCTCGTAGATGGACGGAAGATCCTGGCTTTGGATCACCGCCTCGACCTCAACATTGCAGAAATGTGCGACTTTGGCCCTCAGGTCGTCGCTAAGGTCATGCTCAGTCCTGAGCACCAGTACTTCCGGCTGGATCCCGAGTCCCTGAAGCTGCTTCACGCTGGTCTGGGTGGGCTTTGTCTTAAGCTCGCCGGCCGCGCTCAGGTAAGGCACATAGGTCAGGTGGATGTTCAGGGCGTTTTTCCCCAGTTCCCATCGGAGTTGCCTTATCGCTTCCAGGAAAGGCTGGCTCTCAATGTCCCCGATCGTCCCTCCTATCTCAGTTATCACAAAGTCGAAATGTTCTTTAGCGGAGTTCAGCCGGATTCTCCTTTTGATCTCATCGGTTATGTGGGGAACAACCTGGATGGTCTTCCCGAGGTAGTCGCCGCGCCTCTCCCTCTCGATGACGCTGAGGTAGATCTTCCCGGTCGTCACGCTGTTGTCTCGGGTTGTCCGTATGCCGGTAAACCTCTCGTAGTGTCCAAGGTCAAGGTCCGTCTCCTGGCCGTCGGCGGTGACGTAGCATTCGCCGTGCTCATAGGGGTTCAATGTCCCCGGATCTATGTTGATGTAGGGATCAAACTTCTGTATGGTGATCTTGTATCCCCTGGCCTGCAGCAGTTTCCCGAGAGACGCGCTGATTATCCCCTTGCCGAGCGAGGACGCGACTCCTCCTGTGATGAATATGTATCTCGTTTCCATGGTCGCGTCAGCTTATGAAGAGGAGTTCACGGTATTTGGGAAGTGGCCAAAGGCTGTTGTCCACAACTTCCTCGAGTTTGTCTATCGGGCGCCTGATGCCGTGGAGGCTTTCCGCGATTTCATGGTATGCGAGAGCTTTCTGGTACAGGTCGTCGATCGCGTTGGCCTTCTTACGTGCCTGCTTCATGTCCTCGACTCTCGTCCTGACCTCCTCGATCAGCCTGGATATTTTCCCGGCAAGCACAACTTCGGTGGAGTCATCCGGCACCTCGGAGAAGATTTCCTTGCGCAGGGCGATCTCTTTCAGGAGAGCAGTCTCGTATTTGATGGCGGCCGGAAGGATATGGTTTATAGCCATCCTGCCCATCACCCTGGCCTCTATCTGAACTTTCTTGATGTAGGTCTCCAACTTGACCTCATTCCTGGCGGCAAGCTCCTTCTCGCTGTACACCCCGGTCGAAGTGAACATGCTGACGGCTTCGGGCGTGGTGAAGCGGCGGAACATTTTCGGGACGCATGTCTCCACGTCAAGCCCTCTGCGGGCGGCCTCCTGGATCCATTCTTCCGAGTAGCCGTTACCGTCGAAGCAAACCGTGTCCACCACGGAGGCGATCAAGGGCTTAAGTGAGTCCATGACAGCGATTTCCATAGGAGATCCTGAGGACATTCTCCCATCGACATCCTCCTTGAAACTTCTCAGCTGGCTCGCCACGGCGGCGCTAAGGGTGGTCAACGCTCCGGCACAATTAGCTGAAGAGCCCACGGCCCTGAATTCGAAACGATTGCCGGTGAAAGCGAAAGGCGATGTCCTGTTGCGGTCGGTGTTGTCCACGAATATCTCCGGGATCTCCACGAGTCCCACGCTTTTGCCCTGTTTCCCGGCGATCTGGATAGGGGTTCCTGAAGGTACTTCCAGGAGTTTCCTGAGTACTCCGGTCATTGTCCTTCCGAGAAATGCCGAGACAATCGCTGGCGGTGCCTCATGGGCTCCGAGACGGTGGGCGTTAGTGGCGCTCGCTATGCTGGCTTTGAGGAGTCCGTTGTGTTTCTGGACCGCGGCCAGTATGTTCACGAAGAATGTCACGAACTGGAGATTTCCCATGGCGTCTTTCCCGGGAGCGAGAAGGGGAGTGCCGGTGTCGGTCCCCAGGGACCAGTTGTTGTGTTTCCCTGATCCGTTGACCCCGTCGAAGGGCTTCTCATGGAGCAGGACGACGAATCCGTGCTTTCGGGCAAGTTGTCTCATGAGGTTCATCACGATCTGGTTCTGGTCGTTGGAAAGATTCGCCTCGCCATAAATGGTAGCAAGCTCGAATTGGTTGGGAGCCACCTCGTTATGGCGGGTCTTGATCGGGATTCCGAGTTTGTGCCCGGAGATCTCAAGGTCTCTCATGAACTCCGCCACGCGGGCAGGAATCGCCCCGAAATAGTGGTCGTCCAGCTGCTGGTTTTTTGATGACATGTGGCCCATCAGGGTCCTTCCCGTGATCATCAAGTCCGGCCTTGCCGCGTAAAGGGCCTCGTCCACGAGAAAATATTCCTGCTCCCAGCCAAGGTAGGAATACACCTTGGACACCCCGGGGTCGAAAAGCCTGCAGATGGGTACCGCGGCGTCGCTGACGGCCTTCAGGGCTTTCTTCAATGGGGTCTTGTAGTCCAGGGCTTCTCCGGTGTAGGAGATGAACACCGTGGGGATGCAGAGTGTGTCTCCCATGATGAACACAGGGGAAGTGGGATCCCAGGCTGTGTAGCCCCTGGCCTCAAAGGTTTCCCTGATGCCTCCGCTGGGGAAGGAGGAGGCGTCAGGCTCCTGCTGGGCGAGGGAGGATCCGTCGAAGGACTCTATGACTCCTCCTTTCCCGTCGTACTCAATCAAGGAGTCGTGCTTCTCGGCGGTTCCTTCCGTAAGCGGCTGGACCCAATGCGGCACATGGG
>JAFVED010000124.1 GCA_017478125.1 Bacteroidales bacterium
GCTCTGAGGGCAGAGTACCCTTGGGTAAAGGTGATAGTCAGCGATGAGATCCGGGGATTCTCTGAGAACAACAACCTGGCGTTGCGGCAGGTCGCGGGGGAGTACACGTTCGTGGTCAACGACGACACCTTCATCGATTCTCCGGTAATTGACAACCTTGTCGCCGATTTCCGTAAACTACCCGGGAACGCGGCGGTGGTGTCCCCGAAAATCGTATACCCTGACGGGCGGGTGCAGACATGCGGGCGGAAGAGGTTCACCTGGTGGGATTACGTCTTGCGGTACCTCCACTTCAACGATGAGACAAAGGTCTCGGAGTGGACCAATAGGGAGGGACTTTTCAAGACTTACAACCTCAACGGGGCGGCGTTCCTTGTCCGGACCAGCGTGTTCAGCGAGCTGGGATGGTTTGACGAGACGTATTTCTTCACTCCCGAGGACATAGCTGTCGGGACGCTGATGAACGAGCGGGGATACGGGGTTTACGCCGATTCCGGGATAGTTCTGTACCATGTGTCCAGCTCGACGGCCTCGAGGATGGAGGCGGTCATCAAGCCTGCCAGGGTCAGGGGATCATTGATTTTCTATTCCGGGGGGAACTCGTTCAAGTATTTTCTTCTCGGGCTTTTCTGCTGGTGCGTGGAGGCAGCGAGGGGAGTGATGTACCTTTTCAAGGACTGCTCGGATCCGGCGAGCCATAACGGTATCATGTCCGCCTCGGCCCGCAACACACGGCGCTCTGTCTTCAGCAGGAAGACCCCGAAAGAGATTTTTGTGTCATTTTACAGTCAGATGAGATGAGGATAGAGACGATTCCGCGGCGTCACCAGACCTTCAAGGAGGTGACAAGGCTCGGAAAGGGCGGTCCGGTGGCAAGACTTGCCGCCGGCGCTCTGGCGAAGCTTACGGGCCTCCGTATATTCTTGAGATATAAGTTTTTCCGTCCGGCTTTGCCGGACGCCTTGCCGGAAGATGGGGAGCATGTCCTGTCCATGACCTCTTTCCCGGCGAGGATGAGATATTTGTGGATGGTCGTCGACCTTCTCATGCGTCAGGAGACGAGACCATCAGCGATCTATCTGTGTCTGTTCAAGGGCGATTTCCCGGACGGGAAACTCCCGGAATCGCTTGATCCGTATCTCGAAAGGGGACTCAGGATCCTCTGGGCGGACACCGACCTCAAGCCACACCTGAAATATTGGATGGCTTTCAGGGAGGAGGCTTCCGGGGCAAGGCGTAATGTGATTACGGTGGACGATGACGCTTTTTATCCCGTCGACATGGTCTCCCGCCTGTCGAGGCTCCATGCCGACTATCCGGATGCGGTCTGCGCCGACATCGCGAGGAGGATTGCCGGCCCCCATTACTCTGATTGGGCTTTTGAGATGGCACCTCACGCTCCGGACATGGATCTGCTGGCTCTTGGAGCCGGAGGTGTCCTGTATCCGTACTCCTTTTATAAGTCTGAGTGTTTGTTCGACGCGGAGACTATTGTCAAGACGAGCCTGAAAGCTGACGATCTCTGGCTGAGGAGATGCGAGAACCTCACCGGGACAGGTGTCGCCACCGGAGATTTCTTCGCCGTTCCCGCCGAGCTCCCCTCGTCTCAGTCGGTCAGCCTTTCCTCGTCGAATGTCGACCTGGGAAAAAACGATGTCGCGTGGGAGGCGTTGAACAGGCTCGATTCTTGATGGGTTCTTCATCTTTTATGGATATTAATCTTTTGTTGATATGAGAAAAGTTTTCATCCCTGTCCTCGCCACTCTGATGATGCTGGCCGGGACTTCCATGTCCGCTCAGAACCTCTCCATCGAGGCCGGGTTCGGCATGAGCAACACTAATTTCAATGTCGCCAATTTCTATAAGGCCAACGCGGACCTGTTCGGCGGGACTGTCGGGCTGAACTACAGGGTTCCCCTCGCGGTCGAGGGACTTGGTTTCGACACTGGGCTGATTTTCGCCTATTTCACCAAAAGCGGCGTGGATGTCTTCGCCAAGATCTCAGGGGAAGCTTTGTCGAATGTCGCTTTCACCGAGGAATATCTCCAGGTGCCTCTCAACCTCGATTTCAGGATCCCGATGAGCGATGACTTGAGCCTTATGATCCTCGCGGGACCCACTCTCGACCTTGGCCTTTCCTCTACGGTGAAGGAGAAGAGTTCCGGAATGCGGTACCGCATCTACGACGGGATGCTGAGTGATTTCACAAAGTATCGCCGTTTTGATGTGCTGATCGGGGGAGGACTGGCGTTCGATGTCATGGACGCCGTGCGTTTCTCCGTGAGGTACGACTACGGTCTCGTGAACCGCAACGGTGGTAATTTCACCGGCGGAGTGCTCAAGATCCACCGCAGCCAGCTGAAGCTTGGGGTCGGGTTCCTGTTCTAGATCCTTCGCTTCTCCCTTCGGCAGGCTCAGGATGACAAAATGTCATTCTGAACACCAGTGAAAAAACTGGTATTGTTATTGTCTCTGATTATCGCTATATTTGTAGGATAATCAGAGATAATTGTTTTATGGCTGTATCAGGCATATTAAGAAAGATATTCGGCTCTAAGGCCGACAGGGATATGAAGCTCATCAAACCCGTCCTGGACAAGGTACTGGCGGTTTATCCCTCGATAGACGCTCTTTCCGACGACGATCTGCGGGCCCGCACCGAGACGTTGAGGCAGAGGCTGCGCGATTGCGAGGCCCCGTTTGAGGCGAGGATCGCCGAGATCAAGGCAAAACTGGAGGAGGATATCCCGGTCTCCGAGAAGGAGGACCTCGCTACCGAGTCCGACAAGCTGGTCAAGGAAGAGGACGAGAGGATCGAGAAAGAGCTCGACGAGATCCTTCCCGAGGCGTTCGCGATCATGAAGTCCACCGCCCGCAGGTTCAAGGAGAACGAGACCATTGTGGTGAACGCCACCCAGTTCGACAAGGACCTCAGTATCAACCACGATTTCGTGACCATTGAGGATGATAAGGCTATCTACCACAACCGCTGGATGGCCGGCGGCAATGAGGTGACCTGGGACATGGTCCACTACGATGTGCAGCTGATCGGTGGCATAGTCCTGAACGGGGGAGTGAAGTCCAACAAGGAGCAGATGGGAAGCATCGCCGAAATGGCCACCGGTGAGGGAAAGACCCTCGTGGCGACCCTGCCGGTGTTCCTCAACGCGTTGGCCGGCAAGGGAGTCCATGTCGTGACTGTCAACGACTACCTCTCCAAGCGAGACTCCGAGTGGATGGGTCCCCTGTACATGTTCCACGGCCTGTCTGTGGACTGCATCGACAAGCACGAGCCCAACAGCGACGCCCGCAAGAGGGCGTACAACTGCGACATCACCTTCGGCACCAACAATGAGTTCGGTTTCGACTACCTGCGCGACAACATGGCCGTCAACATGAGCGACCTTGTCCAGCGCAAGCACCATTACGCCATCGTCGATGAGGTCGACTCCGTCCTTATCGACGACGCCCGTACCCCTCTGATCATCTCAGGCCCTGTCGCCAAGGCCGAGGATGATGAGCAGTACATCGAGTACAGGCCGTACGTGGAGAGCCTCTACCAGAAGCAGCGCAACCTTGTCAACCAGGTGCTCAACGAGGCCAAGAAGGCCATCTCCGCCGGGAAGATGGACGAGGGTGGAATGCTCCTCTTCAGGGCCTACAAAGGTCTGCCTAAGTATCAGCCACTCATCAAGTTCCTTAGCGAGCAGGGAATGAAGGCCCTCATGCAGAAGGCGGAGAATTTCTACCTCCAGGACAATGAGAGCCAGATGCACATTGTCACCGATGAGCTGTATTTCGTGATCAGCGAGCAGCAGCACTCGGTCGATATGACTGACAAGGGTCATGACGCTTTGGCCAACTCGGTGTCCGACCCTGATTTCTTCGTCCTTCCGGACATGGGCGGCAAGATCGCTGACATCAAGAGGGACGAGAGCATGACTCCGGAGCAGAAGCAGGAGGCGCAGGACAAGCTGATGGAGGAGTATTCCCTGAAGAGCGAGAGGGTCCATGCCATGATCCAGCTCCTGAAGGCATACGCGATGTTCCAGAAGGATGTGGACTATGTCGTCATTGACAACAAGGTCAAGATTGTCGATGAGCAGACGGGACGTATCATGGAGGGACGCCGCTGGAGCGACGGGCTGCACCAGGCTGTCGAGGCCAAGGAGAATGTGAAGGTCGAGGCCGCCACGCAGACTTTCGCCACCATCACCCTCCAGAACTACTTCAGGATGTACCACAAACTCGCCGGAATGACCGGTACCGCCGAGACGGAGGCCGGTGAGTTCTGGTCGATCTACAAGCTGGACGTGGTCGTCATACCTACGAACAGGCCGGTGATCAGGGACGACCAGGATGACCTCATCTACAAGACGAAGAAGGCCAAGTATCAGGCTGTCATAAACAAGATCCAGGAGCTCACCGAGAAGGGAAGGCCGGTCCTCGTGGGTACCACCGACGTGGAGACTTCCGAGCTGCTCAGCAGGATGTTGCGCATCCGAGGCATCAAGCATAATGTCCTGAACGCCAAAGAGCACGCCAGGGAGGCGGAGATTGTCGCCCAGGCCGGACAGAAGGGCAATGTCACGATAGCCACCAACATGGCCGGCCGAGGAACCGACATCAAGCTCGCCCCCGAGGTGAAGGCGGCGGGTGGTCTGGCTATCATCGGTACCGAGCGCCACGACAGCCGTCGTGTCGACCGTCAGCTCAGGGGCCGCTCCGGCCGTCAGGGAGACCCTGGCTCGTCTGAGTTCTATATCTCCCTTGAGGACAAGCTGATGCGCCTGTTCGGATCCGAGAGGATCGCCGGGGTCGTGGATAAACTTGGGATGGCCGATGACGAGGCTCTTGTCAACGGTATGCTCTCCAAGTCGATCGAGAACGCCCAGAAGAAGGTCGAGGAGAACAACTTCGGTATACGAAAGAGGCTGCTTGAGTACGACGATGTCATGAACTACCAGAGGGAGGCCGTCTACGCCCGCAGACGTAATGCCCTTTCCGGCGAGAGGATCGAGATAGATGTCCAGAACATGATGATCGACTCGTCCAACCTGATAGCGGAACGCTCGGAAGGGATGTCGTATCAGGGCTTTGAGGAATACGTGATGGGACAGATGTCCATCGACCTCGGTTTTGATGAGGCGTTTTTCTCCGGCGCCAAGTCCGGTGACATCGCCGACGCCCTTTGCTCTCACATGCAGGAGGTCTACGACCGCAGGATGAACACCTTGGCTGAGAAGGTGTATCCGTTCCTCAAACAGATATTCGAGAAGCAGGGAAGCATGTACCAGAACATCGCCATCCCGATCTCCGACGGGCGTAAGATGCTGACTCTCAGCGTCAATCTTGAAAAGGCGTACAACACCCAGGGTAAGGAGATAGCCAAGGCGCTCAGCCGCACCATCATCCTTTACCAGATCGATGAGCACTGGAAGCAGCATCTTCGCGAGATGGACGATCTCCGCACAAGCGTCCAGAACGCGGCCTACGAGCAGAAAGATCCTCTCGTGGTCTACAAGCTGGAGAGCTACAACCTCTTCGCCTCGATGCTGGAGGATCTCAACAAGGATGTCCTTTCCTTCCTTCTCAGGGCTTTTGTCCCCTTGAGGGATGAGAGCGAGGCCCGTCCGGCCCAGGCTCCCAGGCGCAGGGCCGACATGAGCCAGATGCAGACCCGCCGCAATGATCTTGTGACAAATGGCGAGCAGAAGGCCAACACTCCTGTCCATGTCGAGCGGAAGGTCGGCAGAAACGATCCCTGTCCTTGCGGTTCAGGGAAAAAATACAAGAACTGCCACGGGGCCGGTCTTGTTTGATTTGTGGAATATCGGTAATTAAATGATAATAAGTAAAAGTATGGCATCGAATTATGACAGGTCCGGCGATTCCGTCGGAGTCAATGACGTCAGCAGGATCTCCGCCGGATCCACCATCAAGGGTGAGATAACTTCTCCCAACGACATCCGGATTGACGGTACCTTTGAGGGAAAGATTGTTTCACAGGCTAAGGTGGTCGTGGGTGAGAAAGCGGTCATCAAGGGTGACATCATCTGCTCCAGTTGCGATTTCTGGGGCAAGATCGACGGTAATTTCTTTGTCAAGGACACCCTGAGCCTGAAGGATACCTGTGTCGTCTCCGGCGACCTTCATATCCGCAGGCTCCAGGTCGATCTTGACGCCACCTTCAACGGCAATTGCAAGATGATCGGTGAGAGTGAGTTCACCCAGCTGACAACAGGGGAGCGTCCCGCGATGTACGACATCCCTGAGCCGGTCGTGGAAGAGGACGACACATTCAAGGTGGGCAATGCCTCTCCTTCCCCGTTCTCCATCCCTTCCGGAAACGAGATCCCGGAGGCTTAGTCCCTCCAAGGAACAATCAGTTTACGCCTCCGCCTAAGGCCTGGTAAAGGGCTATCAAGGCGGAGGTTATTGATTGTTTGTCACTTATGATCCCAAGCTCGGCGTCCAGAAGGGACTGCTGGGCTGTCAGGACCTCGAGATAGTTGGTGGAGGAGTAGATCATCGTCAGCTGGATTTTCTCCATGGCCTCGCTGAGAGCCTCCCTCTGAAGCGAGTCCATCCTCATCTTTTCCGCCGCTACCCTGCATTTGGAGATGGCGTTGTCAACCTCCGCTCCAGCGTCCAGAAGGGCTTGCCTGAAAACCAGTCTGGCCTCCTCCTGCCTCGCTTTTGCCGCTTTAAGGTCGGCCTTTCTCGCGTTCCTGTCGAGAATTGGCTCGGCCAGGTCCCCGAGAGCGGACCAGGCTATGTCGTCGACTCCGGATCTCCACGCGGAGTTGCCGGTCAGCGTGATGTCCGGATAGAAGGCCGACCTTGCCTTGGCGGTGTTGTAGAACGCCTCGGCCAGGGCCATCTCGGCCTGCCGGATGTCGGGTCTTGAAGCCACGGCTCTCAACGGGATCTCAAGGAAAGCCTCTATAGGGAAAGACGCCTCGTCCAAAGAACCTCTCTCGATGGTCATTCCCCTGTCGCCGACCAACGCTTTCAGACTGTTCTCCTCCATCTCGATGCTGCCCTTGATGCCGATGGTGGAAGATTCGAGTCTCATCCTTGTCGCCTTGGCCTGGAGGATGGAGATGCTGTTGGTCTTTCCGGCGGCTTTCATTGACTCGAGAACGGAGATTGTCTTGTCCCAGTTGTCGAGTGTCTTGAGACTGATGTCCAGCTGTGAATCCAGCACCAGCAGGGTGTAGTAGCTTTGCGCGACTGCCGAGACCAGCGCCGCCGTGACAGCCTGGCGGTAGGCCTCGCTTTCCTCAAGCGCCGCGCGCGAGGCCATGGCGGCGTTCCGGACCTTCCCGAATATGTCCAGCTGCCAGGAGGCCCTGAGCCCCGCTCCGAGATCCCCGTAACGGAGATCGGCTGATCCGCTGCCGTCCAGGGAGGGCAGGAACTGGCCTCTGGCTTTCTGGAGAGCCGCTTCCGCTTCCTCCACTTTCAGGGCGGCGATAGCGGGCGAGGTTGCCTCGGACAACGCTTTCTCTATCAGTACCCTCAGCTTGGGGTCGGTGTACATCTCCATCCAGCCCGGCAGCTCGATCGTCTCGTCAAAAGCCACGTCCACGTCAGGGCGCTCATATTTGGAATACAGCCCGCACGAGGCGAGGGCCGAGGCGCAAACCATCAATACAATGATCCTTTTCTTCATGACAATTCTTCCTCCCGATTCTTTCTTCCAGGGAACATCTTCTCATCCAGGTACATGAACGCTATGGTCAGTACCGGGGTCACAATCAGCAGGGCTATCGTCCCGACAAGCATACCTCCGGCGGCTCCGACTCCGACGGAGATGTTTCCGTTGGCTCCCACTCCCGAAGCGAAGACAAGCGGAAGGAGTCCGATGATCATAGTCAGGGAGGTCATCAGGATCGGGCGGAGCCTGTCCTTGGCGGCTCCCATCGCCGCCTGGGTGATGCTCGCTCCCTCTCTCCTGGAAATTGTGGCGTATTCGGTGAGAAGCACGGCGGTCTTTGCCAGAAGGCCGATCAGCATGATCAGGCCGATCTGAAGGTAGATGTTGTTGTCAAGTCCCCAGAGCTTCGCTGACAAGAAACTTCCGGCAAGGCCGAAAGGCACGGACAGGATGATGGCGAGCGGGATAGTGACACTCTCGTACAGGGCGCAGAGGATCAAGAATATGAACAGCAGACAGATGGCGAAAACAAGGACGGTCGTGTTGCCTCCTTCGGCCTCTTCCCTGGACATTCCTCCGAACTCGTAGCCGTACCCTTCCGGGAGGGAGGTCCTGGAGGTCTCTTCGATGGCGGCGATAGCCTGGCCGGTGCTGTGTCCTTGCCCGTTTTCCCCGTATACCGCGATGGAAGGGAACAAGTTGAAGCGCGACAGCGACTCGGACCCGTATACCTTGGTGAGGCGGATGTACTGGCTCACCGGCGACATCTCTCCGGAAGAACTCCGAACGTAGATGTTGTTGAACGACTCCGGGCTTACCCTGAATTCGGGAGAGGCCTGGACCATGACCCTGTAAATCTTGGTGAAGCGGTTGATGTTGGAGGCGTAAACACCTCCGACATATCCGGCCAGGACGCTCAGGACGGATTTGGGGGAGACCCCGGCCCGTTTGCAGCGCACCGCGTCGACGTCCACGATGTACTGGGGATACTTGGTGTCGAAACTGGTGTATGCCCTTGAGATCTCCGGCCTCTCGTTGAGGGCGTCGAAGAACTGGCGTGTGTATTTGAGCAGGTCCTCGACGCTTCCGCCTTTCTTGTCTTGCACGTAAAGCTCAAAACCACTGGAACTTCCGTAGCCGGAGATCATCGGGCGGGTCGAGAGGCGGATCTGGGCCGCGGAAATGTGGGATGTGCGGCGGTAGATCTCTTCCATGATGGCTCTCTCTGAGTCGTTTTTCCCTTTCCTCTCATTCCAGTTCTTGAGCTTGAGGTTGAATGAGGCCGCGGCGGTCGTGGTTGTTCGCCGCGCGTCGGATCCGGTCGTCTTTGAATACAGCTCTATCTGGGGTATCTCCTTCAGTATCTCCTCGACCTCGGAGACGATTCTCCCGGTCTCCTCCAGGTTGGTGCCGGGGGCGGCCTGTACGTTGACCGTGATGCTGCCCAGATCCTCCTGGGGGACAAGGCTGCTCTTCGTGGTGGAGAGCATGTAGGCCAGCGACCCGATCGCCGCCACAACGAGAAGCCAGCAGATCCACTTGTTCTTGAAGAGCGAGAGTTCCGTGAAAGAATATCCCTTTTTGAATACGTCGAAATGGCGGTTGAACGCGTAATGGAACCGGTCCGAAAGGCTTTTACCTTCACCCTCCGGAGCCCTGGGCTTGAGCAGCAAAGCGCAAAGCGCCGGGCTGAGAGTCAAGGAGTTGACGCACGAGATTCCCACCGCGACCGCCATCGTCAGACCGAACTGGGTGTAGAAGATACCTGCGGTGCCTCCCATGAAGCAGACCGGCACGAACACGGCCATGAAGACCAGGGTGTTGGTTATGATTGCCGACGTGAGGTCTTTCATCGCGTCTATGGTGGCCCTGTAGGATGAGGTGTAACCTTCGTCGAACTTGGCTTGGACAGCCTCCACGACGACGATGGAGTCATCCACGACAGTACCGATCACCAGCACAAGAGCGAACAGCGTGAGCAGGTTGAGGCTGAAACCGGCAACATAGATGAAGGCGAAGGTGCCGACAAGCGACACTATGATCGAGAGGGAGGGGATCATAGTCGCCTTGAAATCGTGAAGGAAGAGATACACGACTATGATGACCAAGAGAATCGCCAGGAGCAGGGTTTTGATGACTTCAGCGATAGAGGCATCAAGGAAGTCCTTGATACTCATTACTGTGACGAGCTTCATGCCCTTGGGGAGGTCTTTCTCGAAATCCTTGAACTCCTTCTGGACTCTCTTGATGACCTCGTTGGCGTTCGAGCCGGAGGTCTGGACAATCATCAGGTTGCAGGAAGGGTGGCCGTTGACCTCGTTGAAGAAGTTGTATTGCTGGGCTCCGAGCTCTATTGTGGCCACGTCGCCGAGCCTGAGGAGCCTTCCGTCCGGCAGGGACTTTATGACCATGTTCCCGAAGTCTTCCTCCTTCTCGTACCGTCCCCTGTATTTCAGCGTGTAGACAAACACATTGTCTGTCTCGAGTCCCAGTTTTCCGGTAGCGGCCTCGATGTTCTGCTCGCCGAGGACTGCCGTTATGTCATCCGGGACAAGGGAATACATCGCCATCTTGCCGGGATCCAGCCATATTCGCATCGAGTACCTGGCTCCGAACACATTGACCTCTCCGACTCCGGGAATCCTGCTCAGGCGCGGCTCAAGATTGATCTGAAGGTAGTTGGTGAGGAAGTTGGCGGCGAAAGAGTCGTCCGGGCTGTAAAGCGACACGAACATCAGGGTGCTGGTCTGTTGTTTCCTGACGGTGACACCGCTCTGCACGACTTCGGCCGGAAGGAGCCTCTGGGCCTCTCCCACACGGTTCTGGACGTTCACGACCGACATGTCGGGGTCTGTACCTTGCTTGAAGAATATCCTGATGGACGCGCCTCCAGCGTTTGTGGCGCTGGAGGTCATATACACCATGTTCTCCACTCCGTTGATCGACTCCTCGAGTGGCACCACGACACTCTTCATGACCGTCTCGGCGCTGGCGCCAGAGTAGTTGGCCATCACGGTGACGGTCGGGGGAGCGATGTCCGGATATTGCTCCAGGGGAAGCCTCGACAGGCAGATCAGGCCGACGATGAGTATGGCGACAGAGATGACGCTGGAGAGTATCGGCCTGTCTATGAAAGTCTTGACATTCATTCTCCTGCTGTTTTAACCGGTGTTCCCTCACGTACCAGGCCGGCGCCCTCGGCGATGATGACATCTCCTTCCTCAAGACCGCTCTCGACTACGTAGTCTGATCCGTTGTTGAGCTTGAATACCTTGACAGGGGCTGAGACAGCCTTGCCGTCCTCGACCTTGAACGCGAAGACCCTCTCCTGGATCTCGTACGTGGCGGTCTGGGGGATGATGATGCAGTCCCTAATCTCTGTGGGCACCAGGACAGTCGCCGTGCCCCCGCTGCGGAGCAGCCTCCCTTTATTGGGATATTTCGCCCTCATCCTCACGGAGCCGGTGCTCTGGTCCACTATGCCGCTGACCGCGTCGATCCTTCCCTTACCAGCATATTTCTCGCCGTCGCTCATGATCAGTTCCACATCCGGCATGTCCCTCAGGAACGCTTCCTGGGATCCGGCGTTTCGGATGTATTCAAGGATCTGGTTCTCACTCAGAGAGAAGTAGGCATAGACCTCGCTGTCGTCGGAGACTGTGACGAGCGGGCTGGTGATGGAGCTGCTCACAAGCGCGCCGACCCTGTACGGGATCATCCCGGCGACTCCGTCCACGGGACTTTTGACAACTGTGTATGACAGGTTGTTGCGGGCTGTCGTGACTTGCGCCTCCGCTTGGGCGTAGGCCGCCTCGGCCGCGGCGAGAGCGTTCTTGGATGTCAGGAGCTCGTAGGCTGAGATCACCTCCTTGTCGAAAAGCATCTGGTTGCTCTCGGCTGTGAGCTTGGCGGTGGACAATTGGGCCTCGGCGCTTTTCTTGTTGGCCTGGGCGACCTCGAGAGCCGCGGTGTAGGGAATCTGGTCCAAGATGAACAAAGTCTGCCCTTTGTGGACATTGTCACCCCCCCGAAACAGATCTTGGTGATCGTGCCGGTCACCTGGGGGCGGATCTCCACCATCTGCTTGCCCTCAAGGGAAGCGGCGTACTTTGATTCCAGGATTTGGCTTGATCTTGTGACTTTGAGTGTTTTGTACTCCGCCGGAGCCTGTCCGCTCTCTTTCCTTCCGGAACATCCGGCCGTGATCAGGGCTATGGCGCCCATTGCTATAATCGCTCTCTTCATTGATACTCGGGTAGCTATATCAATTTATATGACAGTTTGGGGCGGTCGAGGTTTAACGCGCGTTGTAAAATATTTTAATCGCATCCCCCGCACTAAAAGCAGATAGGCGATTCCCGGGCTTTATAACAAAAATGTTATGTAATGAAACTTTTTTGTTTTATATGCTTTAAATCAATGTTTGTCTGCTGAGCATCTTCGCCTGTGCTCTATCGATCCAGTGTTTCCCTCCGGGAAGTTAAAATTTTAAATTATAAGGGCCGTTTATGTTTGGATTTGGAAGTAATCGTTTTTTTTTTTTACTTTGCGAAGTATTTTGAAAACGGTTTAGGGTAGGAATTTTACATTATTATATTTTCTCTACTTATTTTTTCATTACAAATCACTTATTTATGTTTAAAAAAACACTCACAATCGGACTGTCTCTGGCAGTAGCTTTGGGTGTTTTGGCGGGCAGCCCTGCCACCGCTTACGCGGCCTCGGCGTCCCTCCAAAACCAGCAGACACAGTCATGTTCCGGAGTTGTCGTCGACGAGCAGGGAGTTCCTGTCATCGGCGCCGCGGTCCTTATCAAGGGCACTCTGAAGGGAACATCCACCGATGTCGACGGCCATTTCACACTGCCACAGGCCAAGACTGGAGATGTTCTTGAGGTCTCTTCCGTCGGCTACCTCCCGACCGAGGTTGTCTGGAACGGTGGTCCTCTCTCCATCACCCTCAACGAAGACAAGCTTTCCATCGAAGAGTCGGGTGTCGTCGGTTACGGGGTACAGGAAAAAGTTAAAGTACCCGGCGCGGTGAGCATGGTCGACTCCGACGTGTTCGAGTCCCGTCCTGTGCAGACGGTCTCCCAGGCTCTCCAGGGTCAGATCCCCGGTCTCAACTTCAGTGTCACCACCGGCGGTGGCGAGCTCAACCAGAACATGAGCTTCAACGTCCGCGGTACCGGTACGATCGGTGACGGATCCACCGCCGCGCCCCTCGTCCTCATCGACGGCATTGAGGGAGACATGAACACAATCAACCCCAACGACATCGAGACGATCTCCGTCCTGAAGGACGCGGCCTCCTCGTCCATCTACGGAGCGAGGGCCGCATTCGGAGTTATCCTCATCACGACCAAGAGCGGTAAGGCCGGCAAGACCCATGTCTCCTACACCGGCAACGTGCTGTTCAACAGTGCCCTCCATCTTCCCAAGATGATGAGCTCCGACAAGTTCGCCCGCTACTGGAACAGGGCCGACCTGAACGACGGTACGGCGGCTTATTTCCCCCAAGATGCCCTGCAGAGGATCGACGACTACATCGCCGGCAGGATCACGACTGCCACCATCCCTCAGGCCAGCGGCCGCTGGGGCACCTACGCTGACGGCAATGCCAACACCAACTGGTTCTCCGAGTTCTACGGTGAGAATGTCCCTTCGCACAACCACAACATCAGCGTTAGCGGCGGCAACGACCGCATCAACTACCGCGTCAGCGGCTCGTTCATGAACCAGAACGGTCTGCTCAAGTTCGGCAAGGACATGATGAACCGCTACACGGTCGACTCCAAGATCAGCGCCAAGCTGACCGACTGGGCCAGGCTGGACTACACAAACAAGTTCGTGCGCGAGGACTACTCCCGTCCGACCTACCTGACCTACCAGGGCCGCCTGTTCATGCACAACATCGCCCGCCGCTGGCCGAACGTCCCGGTCTACGACCCTAACGGCCACCTCATCGGCGGCATGGAGACCTTGACCCTCCGCGACGGAGGAGAGCAGCTCACCCAGAGGAACTACTACACCAACCAGCTCGCCCTCGTCTTCGAGCCCGTCAAGGACTGGCACATCAACATCGAGGGCAACATGCGCACCTACACCAACCGCGACCACCAGGTCTTCCTGCCCGTCACGTCCTACGACTCCAATAACGAGCCTTACTACGACAACTGGGACAATGGCGTGGGCTCCATCTCCCCCGGACAGAGCAGGGTCTACGAGTACCGCTACACGCAGGACTACTTCACGACCAACATCTACTCTGACTATTCCTGGACTCTTGGAGAGAACCACAATTTCCACGTCCTCGGCGGTTTCAACGCCGAGCTCACGAAGTATGACCAGATGAGCGGCCGCGGCGACTACCTCGTCGATTTCTCGGTTCCTTACCTGAGCCAGACCACCACCAACCCGATCATCACCGGAGGCCGCGAGCACAACTCCGTGGCCGGCTTCTTCGGCAGGCTCAACTACAATTACGCCGACAAGTACATGGTCGAGCTGAACGGCCGCTACGACGGCTCCTCACGCTTTGTCGGCGACAAGCGCTGGGCGTTCTTCCCCTCGGTCTCCGTCGGTTGGAACATCGCGAAGGAGGACTTCTTCGGCTCGCTGGCCGACACTTTCAGCACCCTGAAGCTGCGCGCCTCCTACGGACGCCTCGGCAACACCAACACCAACAGCTGGTACCCGTTCTACCAGACGATGCCTGTCTCGACGGCCGCCGGAACGTGGATCCTCAATGGTGAGAAGCCCAACATCGCCACAATTCCGGGCATCGTGTCAACGATCATGACCTGGGAGACGATCGAGACCTGGGACGCCGGACTTGATGTCACCGCCCTGAACGGTCGTTTCAACCTCACCTTCGACTACTTCCTGCGCAATACCCTCGACATGGTCGGTCCGGCCCCCGAGCTGCCCGCCGCCCTCGGCGCCAGCGTGCCTAAGGTCAACAACGCCGACATGAGATCCAAGGGTTGGGAGCTCGAGCTCTCATGGCGCGACCAGATCGGCCGCGACTTCTCCTATGGAGCCCGCCTCGTGCTCTCCGACGCCACACAGGAGATCACCCGCTACCCCAACAAGACCAACTCGCTCTCGACCTACTACGTGGGTCGCAAGATCGGCGAGATCTGGGGATACCAGGCCGACAAGCTCGCCTCCTCACAGGAGGAGATGGACTCCTGGCTCGCAAGCAACCGCCCCTCATGGGGTTCGGGCTGGGGAGCCGGTGACCTGATGTACAAGGACATCGACGGTGACGGCAGAGTCACAAGCGGATCCAACACGCTCGACGACCACGGCGACCGCACCATCATCGGAAACAATACCCCCCGTTACAACTTCGGAATCACCCTTGACGCCGCCTGGAAGGGGATAGACTTCAGGGCCTACCTCCAGGGTGTCGGCAAGCGCGACTACTGGTGCTCCGGACCCTACATGTTCGGTACCAGCGGTGGTATGTGGCAGTCCGCTGCCTTCGAGGAGCACTGGGATTTCTGGCGTCCCGAGGGTGACGAGTACGGCGCCAACCTCAACGCCTACTACCCGAAGCCGTCCTTCAACGGCAACTCCAAGAACCAGGAAGTCTCCACCAGATACCTGCAGAACGCGGCCTACATCCGGCTGAAGAACATCCAGCTCGGCTATACCCTTCCCAAGAAGTGGACCGAGAAGGCCGGGATGTCCTCCGTGAGGATCTACACCTCCGGTGAGAACCTCCTCACGCTCACCAAGATGACCAAGGTATTCGACCCCGAGACGATCGGCGGAGACTGGGGTGACGGAAAGGTCTACCCCCTCATGAAGACCTACTCCTTCGGAATCAACATCAACTTCTAATCCGGGAAAGACATGAAAAAGATATTTACGATCATAGTATCCGCCGCCGCCCTTATTCTGGCCGCCGGCTGCAATGACTTCCTCGACAGGCAGCCCATCACCAACATCACGCCCGAGAAGTACTTCAAGTCTGCCGACGAGCTCGCGGCCTACACCGTGGCCTACTACGAGACCTTCTTCCCCAGCTATCGCGGCAACTACAATGTCGGCGTGATCTGGGAGGACGCCTACACGGACAACCTCGTCAGAGGCGGTTCGGACAACGCCACCACCCTGCAGTACTTCACCGCCGGCAACGGCAGGTTCCTCGTCCCCACGGGTCAGAACACCTCCACGGCGTTCACGAGGATCAGGGTCTGCAACTACTTCTTCGAGCAGGTGCTCCCCAAGATGGAGGATGGCACGCTCTCAGGAGCCGACGTCAACCAGTATGTCGGCGAGATGTACGTGATGAGGGCCCAGGCCTACTTCTACGCCCTGCGCAACTTCGGCGACTTCCCGATCATCGAGACAGTCCTGCCGGATGACGGCGAAGTCCTCGTGGAGGCCAGTGTCCGCGCTCCCAGAAACGAGGTGGCCTGCTTCATCCTCTCCGACCTCGACAAGGCCGCCGGCCTTCTGGGGAACGGTGCCAAGAACAGGATCACCAAGGATCTCGCTCTCCTGATCAAGTCGCGCGTGGCGCTCTACGAGGCCACCTTCGAGAAGTATCACAAGGGCTCAGGCCGTGTTCCTGGAGACTCGAACTGGCCCGGCGCCGCCAAGAACCCCGGCAAGTCCTTCAACATCGACTCCGAGGTCTCCTTCTTCCTCGACCAGTGCCTCGCGGCCTCCGAGCAGGTGGCCGACTTCCACTCCCTCACCTCCAACTCCCACGTGTTGAACCCTACGGAGGCCAACCCCCGCTACGGGTGGAACGCCTACTTCGAGATGTTCAACCAGCCTGACGCCAGCGGGATCGACGAGGTTCTCCTCTACCGCGAGTACAGCAGGGAGCAGAACGTCACCGCCGGACAGGGACCCTACATCTACGAGGGCGGAAACTGCGGCCCGACCCGCAGCCATGTGGACGGCTTCCTGATGGCCAACGGCCTCCCGATCTACGCTGACGGCTCGGGCTACAAGGGCGACGAGACCCTTGACCTCCAGCAGGAGGGCAGGGACGAGCGCCTCGGGCTCTTCGTCTTCAGCAACAGCGACCTCCTCGCTCACGATGAAAATGGTGACGAGCTGTTTGGCGCCCCGCTCTTCCTCGACCAGCCAGAGCACAGGGACGTGACCGGATTCCGCATCCGCAAGACCTACACCTACGACGAGGACCAGACCGTCGGGGCTCACGGCAACATCATCGGTACCAACGATATGGTGCTCTACCGCGCCGCCGAGGCCTACCTCAACTACATCGAGGCCTACTACGAGAAGAACGGCAATGTCGGCGGGAAGGCCGACACCTACTGGAGGGCCATCAGGACCCGCGCCGGTGTCGACCCCGACTACAACAAGACCATCGCCGCCACGGATCTCTCCAAGGAGGACGACTGGGGCAAGCGTAGCGGGGAGACCCTCGTCGACGCCACACTGTTCAACATCCGCCGCGAGCGCCGCTGCGAGTTCATCGGCGAGGGCTTCCGCTGGAACGACCTCATCCGCTGGCGCTCCTTCGACCACCTTATGTCCGAGAGGTGGATCCCCGAGGGGTGCAACCTCTGGGGAGGCCCCCTCAAGGATGACGAGATGTACATGAAGAAGGACGCCGCCGGAAACGTGACCACCGAGACAGCGTTCATCGAGTGTGGCAGCGGCAAGTCCGACGCCAACATCTCCGCCAGGACCGACGGCAACTATGTCCGCCCGCTCCGTGTCATCTACGACAACAACGAGCTCTACGACGGTTACACATGGCACAAGGCCTACTACCTGCAGCCTTACGGACTCCAGGATCTGACCCTGACCTCCTCTGACGGTTCTGTCGAGAACTCTGTGGCCTATCAGAACCCCTACTGGCCTACCAAAGCCTCTGAGGGTGCTCTTGAATAGTCCTTGACGCTTTTATCAGGAGGTTGCCCTATAGGGGTAACCTCCTTTTTTTGATTTAATTATTATACAACGGATTATCTATGAGACGCATTCTTTTTGTCATAGCTATGTTTGTCCTGGCCTCCTGCTCCCGTCAGGAAGGTTGGACGTTGGTCTGGACAGAGGATTTCAATGGCCCGCAAATTGACGAGACCGTGTGGTCGAGGGTCGAGTTGGGAAAGAGCGACTGGAACAACATGATGTCCCTCCGGAAAGATCTGGCCTTCATTGAGGACGGCCAGCTGGTCCTGTTGGGAAAGGTTAATGACGGAAGTTCGTCAGACACGACAGCTTTTGTCACAGGTGGGGTGAAAAGCAAGGGAAAGAAGTCTTTCATGCCGCTCGCCAAGTTCGAGGTCAAGGCGAAATTCAACAGCGTGGACGGATTCTGGCCGGCGCTGTGGCTCATGCCTGATCGCGAAATGCCAAAGGATGAATATGCCGAGATCGATATCATGGAGCACCTCAACAGCGACAATTTCGTTTACCAGACGCTGCATTCGAGATATTCCCTGGATGTGAGCCGTTCTGATCCCAAGAACTACGGCGAAGGCCCTGTCAACAAGGACGACTGGAACATTTACGCCGCTGAGGTGTACCGTGACAGCATCTGTATGTACACTAATGGTTACAAGACCATGACATATCCGAGGATCGAGGGCAGGGACCATCAGTTCCCGTGGCCAGACTATCCCTTCTACTTCATCCTGTCCAACCAGCTTGGAGGAAATTGGGTCGGTGATGTCAAGAATCCTGAGCAGCTCCCTTCCGAACTGAGGGTTGACTGGATCAAGGTATATCAATGGAAATAATATGAGAGGCAAGTTATTATGGATGGCAGGAGGCGCCTTGGCCGCGGCTTCTTGCGGCGGTGAGAAACGCGAGGCTAAGCTCCCCAATGTCGTTTTCATCCTCGCCGACGACCTCGGCTGGGGAGACTTGGGATGCTATGGCCAGGAGTTGTTCACGACCCCCAATATCGACGCCCTTGCCGCGAATGGTCTTCGTTTCACCCAGTGTTATTCCGGAACCACGGTCAGCGCTCCGTCAAGGTCCTGCCTTGTCACCGGTACGCATAGCGGCCACACGGCGGTAAGAGGCAATGTCGAGTTGCCTCCCGAGGGCCAGTTCCCGCTTCCGGCCGATTCGAGGACTGTTTTCCATGACCTGAAGGAAGCCGGTTACGCGACAGGAGCCTTCGGCAAGTGGGGACTTGGATTCATAGGTAGCACGGGGGATCCCAATACCCAAGGGATCGACCGTTTCTTCGGCTACAATTGCCAGCTGCTGGCCCACAGTTATTACCCGGACCACCTTTGGGACAATTCCCAGAGGGTTGAGCTGACAGACAACACAGACTCTGTCCCGTACGGGGAGGGAACGTATTCCCCGGATCTTATCCATAGCAAGGCTCTTGAGTTTTTGGATGCCTCGGTCTCGGAAGGCAAGCCTTTCTTCCTTTGGTACCCAACCACGATCCCTCATGCGGAACTGATTGTGCCTCAAGACAGTATTCTCTTGAAATACAAAGGCAAGTTCCCTGAGAACCCTTATCGAGGGATAGACGACGGACCTTATTTCCGCAAAGGAGGCTATGTGTCCCAGGAATATCCCCACGCCACATTCGCGGCCATGGTGTCACGCCTTGACTGGTATGTCGGTGACTTGGTGGCGAGGCTGAAGGAGCTTGGGGTCTATGAGAACACCGTGATCGTGTTCGCCAGCGACAACGGCCCTCACATGGAGGGGGGCGCCGACCCTGACTTCTTCGACAGCAATGGCCCCTGGAGGGGATACAAGCGCGATGTCTATGAGGGAGGGATACGTGTGCCGATGATTGTCTCATGGCCCGGACATGTGGCGGAAGGTGAGACGACGGATTTCATGTGCTCCTTCTGGGATATGATGCCTACTCTCAGGGATTTGACAGGTGTAGCCTCTGTTGATGGCATGGACGGGGCGAGCCTCCTGCCTCTTCTCAAGGGAGAGAAAGGACAGAAGGAGCATGATTACCTCTATTTCGAGTTCCAGGAGCTGGGTGGGAGACAAGCTGTCCGTCAGGGACCGTGGAAGCTCATCCACATGGACATCCGTAGTGACGCTCCAAGGTACGAGCTGTACAACCTCGATTCCGATCCGGGAGAGACCCGTGACCTTGCGGCGGCTGAGCCGGATAAGGTGGAGGATTTGAGAAAGCTGATGGTGGAGGCTCATGTCCCCAACCCTGATTTCCCGCTTCTTCCTGAGGAATGGAACAACAAACGACAGATAAAATGAGAAAAGATCTTTTGGCCTGCGCCGCCATGATGCCGGCAGCGCTGGCCACCTTGCAATCCCACGCGCAAAACCGTTCCCGTGAGGACAGGCCTAATGTCATCATAATCCTGGCGGATGATCTGGGTTATGGCGACCTCGGCTGTTATGGGGCCAGGAATGTGGTTACACCAAATGTCGACGCTGTCGCCTCAAAGGGTGTGCGTTTTGTGAACGCATACGCCACCGCTTCTGTGTCAACGCCTTCCAGATACTCGATATTGACCGGGCAGTACGCCTGGAGAAGGGACGATACCGACATCGCGGTCGGGGATGCCGGGATGATCATCCGTCCTGAGCAGTACACCATCGCTGACTTGTTCAAGAACGCCGGTTACTCTACGGCCGCTTTCGGCAAGTGGCATCTCGGTCTCGGAGACAAGGGAGGGGAGCAGGACTGGAACGCCCCGCTTCCAGCCGGACTTGGCGATATAGGGTTCGACTATTCATACATCATGGCCGCTACCGGTGACCGTGTTCCCTGCGTTTTCATAGAAAACGGCCAGGTGGTCGACTGGGATCCTTCCGCTCCGATCGAGGTCAGTTACAGGACCCCTTTTGAGGGAGAACCTCTCGCCGCGGACCATCCCGAGCTGCTGTACAATCTCAAGTCGACTCCTGGAGTTGGCCACAATCAGGCGATAGTCAACGGAATAGGTCGCATCGGTTACATGAAAGGAGGCGGAAGGGCTCTATGGAAAGACGAGAACATCGCCGATTCCATAACAGTCCATGCCTTGAGGTTTATCGAGTCCCACAAGGACGAGCCTTTCTTCATGTATCTGGCTACCAATGATGTCCATGTGCCCAGATTCCCTCATGAGCGTTTTCGCGGGATGAGCGGAATGGGGTTGAGGGGAGACGCGATCGCCGAGTTTGACTGGACTGTAGGCTCGGTCACCGGTGCTCTGTCCCGTCTCGGCCTGGAGGATAACACTATCCTGATCATAACCAGCGACAATGGCCCGGTGCTTGAGGACGGTTACATGGACAGGGCCGCGGAACTGCTGAACGGACATGACCCTTCCGGGAATCTCAGGGGCAACAAATATGGTGTCTATGAGGCTGGAGCCAGGGTTCCCGCTATAGTCAGGTGGCCGGGAAAGGTCACTGAGGGCGCGCTGTCCGAGGCGATAGTCTCGCAGCTGGATCTTTTCCGTTCCTTCGGAGCCATGTTGGACCAGAGGATCCCCAAAGGCGGCGCTCCGGACAGCCGTGACGCGCTGCCGGCCTGGCTGGGCCGTGATCCTTTCGGTAGGGAATATGTCATAGAGCAAGCCAATAACAGGGCTTTGTCGGTCCGGACCAAGGAGTGGAAATATGTTGATCAGAGCGAGGGACCCGCTGAGTACAGATTTTCTCCCGGGAGTGAGACAGGCTACATGGGTGAGCCTCAGCTGTTCCACCTGACAACCGATCCGAAAGAGAGGGACAATGTCGCCAAGGATCATCCGGATGTGGTCGCGTCCATGGTACAAATCCTCCAGCGTGAGCGGGGATGTGAGTGAACAACAGACAAAGAGATAGCCGGAAAACTCCGGCTATCTCTTTTTTACGAGCGGAATACGAGATTCGAACTCGCGACCCTCAGCTTGGGAAGCTGATGCTCTACCAACTGAGCTAATTCCGCGTCAAGTGGTGATCCCCACAGGATTCAAACCTGTAACCTTCTGATCCGTAGTCAGATGCTCTATTCAGTTGAGCTAGGGGACCGGTCTTTCTATTAGGCCTCGGCCTCTTTCTTGGGGGCGTTGAACTTACGCTCCTTGATCCTGGCCTTCTTGCCGGACAGTTTGCGGAGGTAGAAGATTCTCGCCCT
Organism: Bacteroidales bacterium; assembly: GCA_017478125.1. Classification (GTDB taxonomy): domain Bacteria; phylum Bacteroidota; class Bacteroidia; order Bacteroidales; family UBA932; genus Cryptobacteroides. The sequence goes on from JAFVED010000124.1 coordinate 21,722, forward strand.
GCGAACCTTACCGACCTTGTTCAGCTCGATGTTCTCGATGAACGGTGACTGGAAAGGGAATATCCTCTCTACACCGATACCACCGGAAACCTTGCGGACAGTGAAAGTCCTTGTTGTGGGGGTCGCGCCCCTCTCCTGGATGACAACGCCCCTGAAGTTCTGGAGCCTTTCCTTGTCTCCTTCCTTGATCCTATAAGTGACGGTGATGGTGTCACCGGCCTTGAACTTAGGATAGCTAGCAACTTTCTCGTTAGCGAAAGATTGCTCAACAATTTTCATTAAATCCATCTCTCAATACTTTTATCGCAACATTACGCACATCTGATAACGACCCGCAAGAGGTTGCCTTTAATTTCGGACTGCAAAAGTACGAATATTTTCGCAATCACAAAACTTTTTTAAGGTATTATTTAAAAAATATCCTTGATCTTGTCGAAAACGGCCTTGTCCTCCCGGGATGGATCCGGAGTGAAAGACCTGCTGGCTCTCATGTTCTGGATGGCGGCCTTCTCGTCGCCCGAGAGTTTCTTGGGGATCCACACGAGGATCTTGACATACATGTCACCCGTGCCGCTCCCGTAGCCGCTCACCGCGGGAAGTCCCTTGCCGCGCAGTCTCACAACCGCTCCGGACTGTGTGCCGGGATCTACCTTCACCTTGTATGTCCCGTCGAGGCAGGGGACGGCGATCTCGGTGCCAAGTATAGCGTCCGTGACGGAGATCATGGTGGAATAGAACAGGTTGTTGCCTTCCCGCTTGAGACTGGAGTGGGCGACTTCCTCTATGATTACAAGGAGGTCCCCGTTGACTCCGTTATGGGGCGCCGCGTGACCCTCACCGCGTATCGTGAGCTGCATACCGTCCTCGACTCCGGCGGGAATCTTGACTTTGACAGTCTCTTTCCTGCGTACCAATCCGGTACCTCCGCAGGTGCGGCATGGGTTGGTCACGATTTTCCCCTCGCCCCCGCACTGGGGGCAGGTGGAGTAAGCCATTGTCCTCCCGAAAAGGGTGTTGGTCATGTGCTGAACCTGTCCGGCACCCTTGCAGTTGGGGCAAGTCTTTATGTCTGACTGGTTTTTGGTCCCGCGTCCTCCGCAGTCCGGGCAGGGCCTGTTGCGCTCGATAGTGATCTCTTTCTCAACACCTTTGGAGATCTCCTCAAGGGTCAGCCTCACCCTGGTACGGATGTCGCGCCCTTTGTAGACCCTGGTCTGCGACCTGGACGAGCCGCTACCTCCGAATCCGCTGAATCCGCCCCCGAAACCTCCGAAGCCTCCGAATCCGCCCCCGAACAGATCCCTCAGGATGTCCTCAAGGTTGCCGAAACCACCACTGAAATCAGGTCCAGCCTGGCCGTCGACTCCCGCGAAACCGAATTGGTCGTACCTGGCCTTCTTGTCGGGGTCGCTAAGCACCGAATAGGCTTCCGAGGCCTCCTTGAATTTCTCCTCGGCTGTCTTCTTCTCTGCCTCGCTGCCCTCAACCCAGCGGTCAGGGTGCCACTTCATCGCGGCCTTGCGGTAGGCCATCTTTATGTCATCGGCGCTGGCGTTCTTGTTCACTCCCAGCACCTCGTAGTAGTCTCTTTTCTCAGCCATCTGTGCAGCCTCCTATATTCCCACCACGACCTTGGCGTAGCGGATGACTTTTCCTGACAAAGTGTAACCGGTCTGGACAACATCGAACACAAGGCCTTTCTTTTCCTCCTCCGCGACAGGAACCTGGGCCACCGCCTCGTGGAAGTCGGTGTCGAACTTCTCGTCTTTGGCCTTGATGACCTCAAGTCCCCTGGTCTTGAGGAAAGACATCAATTTATTGTAGATCAGCTCCGTGCCCTCGACGGCGACCTTGTCGTCGGCCTCGGCGAGCATCTTCAGGGCCCTCTCGAAATCGTCCAGCACGGGCAGGAGGCCTTTGATGATGTCAGCCGACGCGGTGCCTACAAGCTCGAGCTTCGCTTCCGCGGAGTGGCGGCGGAAATTCTCGAAATCCGCCATAAGGCGCAGATAATCATCTTTTTCCTTCGCCACGTCGGCCTTTAGAGCCTCGTTGTCGGCCTTGAGGGTCTCGTTCTCTTTCCTGAGAGCCTCAATCTCCGGATCCGCGGTAGTCTCTACCGCTTCCTCTTCTTTTAGCGCCTTCCCGGCGGCTTTCTCGTTGGCCTGGGGAGTCTTTTTCCCGGTCTCCTTATCGTTTTGCTTCTTGCTCATTTTCCAAAAAATCTTTGAACGACCGCAAAATTATCAAATTATCTGCCAATAGTGAACCTCTGACATAATGTCAGAAGATTCTTCGGAAGCTCCGCTTCCTCAGAATGACATGTCTTCCAGAATGGTGTTGTCATCCTGAGCTAAGCGAAGGATCTAATCCTTCTTGGAAAGGTACTGCTCCGCCTTGTAGGTCAAGCCCATCAGCAGGATCGAGATCACACATGCGGCGATGAACATTATGAACACCGTGTCGAGTCCGCCGCTCCGCATGACAAAGCCCACAAGGATATTCGCCAGCACGGCGGTGCCGAGCACATATCCCAGGAATCCTGTCAAGCCGGCCGCTGTCCCCGCGGCGTTCTTGGGAGCGAGGTCGAGAGCCTGCACCCCGATCAGCATCACAGGACCGTAGATGAAGAACCCTATGGCGATGAGACAGGCGATTATGACCGTCAGGTTGTCGAGGTTCCGCCAATAAATGAATATGGCGACACCCACGAGCGCCATGAAAAGCATGGTAGGGAGGGCTCTTCTCCCGCCGAAAACCTTGTCGCTGAGCCAACCGCAGAACAGCGTCCCGGGGATGGCCGCGAACTCGTAGGCGAAATATGCCCAACCGGTGCTTGTTATGTCGATCCCTTTGTCTGTCAATATCTTTGGAGCCCAGTCCAGGCAGCCGTAACGCACCATGTAGACAAAGGCGTTGGCGAAGGCTATGTACCATAGAAGCCTGTTGGAGAGAACCGTCCGGAAAATCTCCTTGACGGAGATGACTTCCTCGCTCTTCTCGGAGTAGTTGCTGGCGGCGTGGCCGGACCACTTCTCGATCGAGGGGAGACCCAGGGACTGCGGCGTGTCACGTATAAGGCAATAAGCTATGACGGCTATCAGGACAGCGACCGCGGCCGGAAACACGAAAGATCCGATGAGGAAATAGTGGTCTGAATGGGTGCCGTAGAACCAGGACCCGAACCACACTGCCCCGTAGGTGGCCATAGGCCCCACCAGGGCTCCTCCCACATTGTGGGCGCAGTTCCAGACGGACATCCACGTCCCTCTCTCCTTGATTGAGAACCAGTGTGTCATAACCCTTCCGCAAGGGGGCCATCCCATCCCGTTGAACCATCCGACCAGGAAGTTCAGCACTGACATGAGGGCTATCGCCCAGCCTTTGTGCCCGATCCCCAGCCATTGGGCGGGAACTATCATGAACGCCATGGACAAGGCCGCCATGACGAGTCCCAGGGGCAGGAACTTCCGGGCGTCGCTCCTGTCGGATACGCTGGCCATCAGGAACTTGGAAAATCCGTAGGCGATAGCGTTCATCGACAGGACCACGGCGAGCTCCTCGGTGGTGAAGCCGAGGAGCTCAAGTCCCGGGATGGCCATCGAGAAATTTTTCCTGACGATATAAAAGCCGGCATAGCCGATGAATATGCCCAGAAAGACCTGCAAGCGTTTCTTCTTGTAGATCTGGTCGACCTCCGGGCCGGTCATTATCTCCTTGTGGGGAGGTGGCGCAAGAAACGATCTCATATACGCGAATATAACAATTTATGGATGATTTTCGTATATTTACGCCCGCTATGCAAGTTTTGGACAACTACGACAAGTACCGGAAGTATTTCTCCGACGACCAGTTCTGGGGAAAGCTCAAGAAGCTGGCCCGCAAGGCCGGGATTAAGGTTGTCTACGCGGCTTTGCTGCTCTATTACGTGCTGCGTAATCCGGCTACACCGCGCTCGGACAGGACCAAGATTCTCGGGGCCCTGGGCTACCTTATCCTTCCTACCGACCTGATCCCCGATTTCCTGCCTGTGGTCGGGTACACCGATGACCTCGCCGCCCTGATGTGGGCCCTCTACTCTGTGGCCAGGAATGTCACGCCGGAGGTGAAGATCATGGCCCGCGAGAAGCTGGGGGAGTGGTTCAATGATTATGACAATTCCGATCTGGAGGGACTTTAGCGGATGCCGAGCTATCTCCAAATAGAGAATATCTCAAAGTCGTACGGCCCGAAGGTACTCTTCGAGCATATCGGTTTCAATGTCAATGAGGGCGACAAGATCGCCCTGATAGCCCCTAACGGCACCGGCAAGACCAGCTTGTTGAGGATCCTGGCCGGCAAGGACAGCTCGGACTCCGGCGGTCGTATCTTGTTCATGAAAGACATCCGCATAGCTTTCCTCGAGCAGGAATATCAGTACGATCCCCAGGCCACCGTGTGGGAGCAGATCATGTCTGACAGCTCCAGATGGCTGGAACATCTTGATCCTGAGCGTGTGGCTGATTATGAGCAGCGCGTCAGGCAGTTGCTTTCCTCTTTCGGTCCGCTGGATCCGGGCAGGAGAATGGGAGATTTGTCCGGAGGGGAGCTGAAAAGGGTCGCCATCATCGTCATGCTGGCCAGTGAGGCTGACTTCTACATAATGGATGAGCCCACCAACCATCTGGACATTGACGCGATAGAGTTCCTCGAGAATTATCTGTCCCACGCGAGATGCACGCTCCTGATGGTGACACATGACAGGTATTTCCTCGACAGTGTGGCCAACATAGTCATGGAGCTGGACAGGGGGCAGGTCTTCATCTATAAGGGAGATTACGAGAACTATCTTGAGAAACGCCAGGAGAGGATAGACAACTACAATGCCGAGACCGACAGGGTAAAGAATATCCTCCGGCGGGAGCTGGAGTGGATGCATGCCAGCCCTTGCGCCCGCACCGGAAAATCCAAGTCCCGTAAAAACGCTTTCTACGAGCTCCGCGACAGGGCCGGTCAGGTCTACAGGACAAACCAGCTGGATCTGGACGAGATAGGCCAGGCCACAAGGCTCGGCACGAAGATCATCAACTGCGAGGATCTGGGGATCAGCCTTGAGGGCAAGACCCTGTTGAGGGGATTCACATACAATTTCCAGCGTTACGAGAGGGTAGGGATAGTCGGAGGCAATGGCGCGGGGAAGACGACTTTCATCAATCTTCTCACCGGGAATGTCGGCGCCGGGTTTCCCTTCGAGGTCTCAGGCAGTATCTCCAGAGGGGAGTCCCTGAACATCGGATACTATCGTCAAGACGGGATGGAGTTCGATGAGGAACAGACTGTGTTGGAGACTGTTAACAATACCCATCTGCTGGGACGCTTCATGTTTCCCCACGACATGCTGAACAACAAGATCCGCAAGCTGTCCGGCGGTGAGAAACGGCGCCTGTACCTCTTGACAGTCTTGATGCGCCAGCCCAACCTCCTGGTTCTGGACGAGCCGACGAACGACTTGGACATCGTGACGCTTAACGTGCTGGAAGAGTACCTGAGGGACTACAAGGGAACTTTGGTCATCGTCTCGCACGACCGCCATTTCCTTGACCGCCTTGTGGATCATATACTCATATTCCAGAGTGACGGCACGATCAAGGACTTTGTCGGGAGCTACAGCCAGTACAGGGAGTCCGGTAGCCGCCGTTCCAAAGCTGCTGTCGGAGGTGACGGCCCCAAGGCGGACATTAGCCAGGAAAGGACGCGCGACCGGGGTAATGGAGCCCGCAAGCTGACTTATAAGGAGCGGCGCGAGCTTGAGGAGCTTGAGAAGGAGATGGAGTCGCTGACAGCGGAGAAGGCCGGGCTGGAGGCCAAGCTGAGCGGAGGCCTGACCGATGTCGCGGAACTTCAAGCCGCAAGTTCCCGTTTTTCTGAAGTGTCTGATAAACTGGACTCGTTGGAGACAAGATGGTTGGAGCTGTCTATTTAAAGAACCGGTCTACGTCCTTCACGGCGTGCGGCAGGGCGAATACTACGACCCTGTCATAAGGCTCAATCTTTGTCGATCCCACAGCGATCATCGACTCGCTGCCTCGGATCACCCCGCCGATGACGGAGTCTTTCGGGAACGCCAGGTCTTTCAGCTGCCCCTTGGTGATCGCGCTGTCGGCCGGCACCGTGAACTCCAGGACCTCCGCGTCGGTTCCGCTCATATATTTGACAAGGCGGGCCTTGCCGCTCAATGTGAACTTGAACAACCTTCCGGCCGTGATGAGTTTCTTGTTGATCACCGAGTCTACCCCCATCTCCTCGGCGAGATGGATGTACTCTATGTTCTCGACCTCGGCGATAGTCCTCTCTATTCCGAACTTCTTAGCCGACACGCACGCGAGCACATTGGCCTCGTCCTTTCCGGTGAGCGCGAGGAAAGCGTCATAGTCCTTGATGCCCTCTTCGGAAAGGAGCTCCGAGTTGCGCCCGTCGCCAACGACAACAATCACATTGTCAGGGAGTTTCTCCGACAGGTACATCGCCTGCTCGCGGTCTTTCTCGAGAATCTTCACATGGCTGATTTTCCTGCTTAGCTGGTCCGCGACCAGCTCGGCGATCTTCGAGCCCCCGAGGATCATCACCTTGTCGGTCTCGACATTGCTCTTGCCGAGGAACTTCATCAGGAAACGCATCCCCTCGCGGGTCGCGATGATGAACACGAGGTCGTGGTAGAGCAGTTTTGTGTCGAATTTGGGCATGATTGTCTTGCCTCCTCGGGAGATGGCTATGACACGGAACTGGAGCTCATCCTTGGAGGTGATCGCGGCGAACTCGGCGATCTTCATGTCCAGCAGGGGAGAGTCCTCCTCGATCTTGAAGACCTCCACCTGGAGCTTGCCCCTCGCGAAATCCATGGATTCTGACGAAGACGAGTGCTTGAGCAGCTCGTAGATCTCGTCGGCGGCCAGTTTCTCCGGGCAGAACATGAGCTCAATGCCCATCTGCTTGAACAAGAGCTTGTTCTCGGGAGTGAGGAAATCGTGGTCGTCGATCCTGGCGGTGACTTTCTTCGCGCCGAGATTCTTCGCCAGCAGGGCGCTGACGATGTTCACGTCCTGTGGCACATAGGGAACCACGGAGATGAAAAGGTCGGAGTCCTGGACCTCGGCCTCCCTCATCACCTTGAGCGAGGAAGGCTGTCCCTCGATGGCGATCACGTCAGCGATGGCCGTGATTTTCGCCAGCCTCTGGGGATCCTCGTCGATGATTGTGATGTCGTTGGCCTCCTTGCTGAGCATCTTGGCGAGATGGGATCCGATCTCGCCGGCGCCTTGGATGACGATCTTCATATTCTTTTCCTTAAGTAGGCAAATATACCATTTCCTTTGGCCATCGCCAAAGGAACGATCCATCTTGGGAACAATAACGGTGCCGCGACACCCACACGCGCCTCCAGAAAGGCTTCTATCTGGGGAATGTCCGGCTCGGAGGCGAGCCCTCGGTACTCCTTGTGGGCCTCTGTGACGGCCTTGAAAAGAGCGGCCTTCCCGGTCAAGAGGTACACCATGGCGGAGCACCCGTCGAGACATTTCCTCAGGAATATCGTCCTTCGGGCCTTACTGACCGCCTTGGCCGCGGCTTTCCCCGGGGCGGAGCGCCCGGCGATCTCGAGAGCGTAGGTCTTCGCCAGGTTGTTCCCGAGCATCAGGAGATTGTTGCGGTAGTTGAGCTTCAGCTTCCACGGGGAATCATTGGGCAGGGTGCCGCCTCCGACATGGTATACCACGGAGTCCGGCACGACAGTGATGACCCTGCCCTCCAGCTGGAGCCTCCAGCAAAGGTCTATCTCCTCCATGTGGGCGAAAAACCTCTCGTCCAGCCCTCCCATCTTCTCATAATCGTCCGAGCGGACCATCAGGCACGCCCCGGTCGCCCAGAAGACGTTGGCGGGGGAGTCATATTGACCGTTGTCTTTCTCAAGGCGTTTGAGGACGCGGCCTCTGCAGAAAGGGTAGCCGAACTTGTCCAGGAGGCCGCCGGCGGCTCCGGCGTACTCGAAACTGTCCCTGTCCTGCCATGAGTGGAGTTTCGGGGCGCACGCGGCGCAGTCCGGGTGGGTGTCCATCCAGCTGATCAGCGGCTCAAGCCATCCGGGAGCGACCTCGATGTCGGAGTTGATCAGTACAAAATATTCCATGTCGGAAGCTTCCGGCATCTGCCTCAGTGCCTTGAAAGCCAGGTTGTATCCTCCGGTGAAGCCATAGTTTTTGTCAAAGCATATTAGCTTGATTTCCTGGAACTTCTCCCTCATGACCTCAACCGACCCGTCAGTGGAACCGTTGTCCGCCACGATCACTTCCGCGCCTTCTGGCATGCTTGCCGAAAGACTTGGGAGAAATCTCTCAAGGAACTCTTTCGTGTTCCAGTTCAGTATGACTACAGCGGTCCTCATCAATGCGAAGATAAGAAAAATTATTCCGCGTTTTTGTGGCAGTCTCCGTGGTGGCAGCAGTCGCCGTCTTTTTTGTCGTGGTGCTTGCAGGGGTGGCCCTTCTGGAGCTCTTTCTCAGTGGCGTCGCGCACCGCGACGACCTTACCGGTGAAGTTGAGCGTCTTTCCAGCCATCGGATGGTTGAAGTTCATCGTGACTTTCTCGTCGTTGACCTCGTGGACCATGCCGTTGACCACATTCCCGCTCTCGTTGACCATGGGGATCATCTTCCCTACGACCAGCAGGTCGTCCCTGACCTTGCCGTCCATCATGAAGGCCTCTTTCGGGAGAACGACAAGCATCCTCTCGTCGAATGTGCCATAGCCCTCCTCAGGGGTGAGTGTGAAGGCGAACTCCTCTCCGGGTTCCTTGCCCTCCACCTCGCTCTCGAACTTTGGGAGAAGCATGCCGGTCCCGTGGATGTAATCAAGAGGGCGGTTCTCGTCGGCCTTGTCGGCCAGGGCTCCGTCAACGATCAGCTCGTAGGTGAGGCTGACGACTTTGTTTTTCTCTGCTTTCATACAATATAATTTATTCGATATTAATAGATTCTTCGCTTCGCCCGGAATGACATCAGGCGCTGAAGTCAACGTCCTTGAAGGCCAAGGTCGGGATAATCTTCGACTTGCAGCTCCGGGCGTCTTCTCCTGCCGCTATCAGGATGTTCCACAATGTCACGAGATTGCCGTTGATGAGGATTTCCCTGACCGGGTGCACAATCTTCCCGTCCCTGAACAGGAAACCTTCCACGCCGAATGAGAAATCACCGGTGGCGGAATTGCTGTTCCCTCCGTTGAAGCCGGTGACGAGGATCCCGTCCCTGACGAGGTCCATGATCCCATCCTTGTCCAATCCGGCCGGTTTTTTCAGGCCAGGGGCGACGCACGGCTCCAGGACCGGCCTCATGACGTCCTCGATGGTCGGGTCGATCCCCATCTTCCTCGACATGTAGGTGTTGACGAAATACTCCATCACTACCCCGTCCTTGATCACAGGGGTCTCCCTGGCGGCGACTCCCTCGGAGTCAAAGAGTCTTGACCCGATCTGTTTTTTCGCCAAAGGTCTGTCAACCAGGCTCATCCATTCGGGAAAGACCTTCTTGCCCAGGGTGTCGAGGAGGAATGAGTTTTTCTGCTGGAGGGCGAAGGCTCCCAGGGCGTTTGTCAGCGGAGTGACCAGTCTCGAGGAGTTCTCGCTGTCGACAACCATCGTGTACTTGCCGGAAGGTATTCTTTTGGGACCAATCTGGGCCATGGCTCTCTGGAAAGCGGTCTCACAGCAAGTGGCGATCCGCAAGTCACCGATCCTGGGGGTGGAATCCCACCAATAGCCGCTGTAGCGGTTGCCTTCGGGATCCTTCACGGTCATCTCGACCCCGTATTCGAAGGAGGTCTCGGTATGGCGGCACCTGAGACCGTTGGAGTCAATGGTCAGGGTGTCGTAGACAGAGTCTGAGTACTCTCCCTCTTCGGAGATCAGCCCTTCGGACTTATGTCTCTCGAACACAGAGGCTTCCATGGCCATTTTCAGTCTATCAGCGGATGTGATGGAAGGGTAGGCCGGGTCGTAAAGGTCGAGCTCTTTGCCGGTCTGGGCGTCCTTGGCTGTCCTGGAGGGGTCCGGAAGATCCCTGCAAGGATCCTCGGCAAGCATCCTCACCGTGGCCACCGACTTGTCGAGAAAACCTCCTAACTCGCTTTCCACCAGCCTGTTGGTGGAGAAGGATCCATATCTTCCATTGACGAACAGGCAGACACTCATCGACCTGTCGAGGCAATGGCTGACCTTGTCAAGCCGTCCATCCAGTGTGCCGAACAGCTCCATCAGGCTTTTGTTCAAAGTCACCCGGGCTTTGGCCGCTCCTTTTTCCAGGGCCATCTCAAGGCACCTCTCGGCTGTCCTTATCTCTTCCCGGGACAATATTCCGATTATCTCTTCCATCTTATTCTCCTCCTACTGTGAGATTGTTCACCAACACGGTCGGTATCCCGCACGAGACCGGGCAGCTTTGCCCCTTCCCGCAGGTCCATGCCCCGTCATCCACCTTCGGGTCGTTCCCGACGGCCACTATGTCGGCCAGGGCCTGAGGGCCGTTACCGATGATGTTTATGTCTTTTACAGGCATTGTCAGGCGGCCGTTCTCGATGAGGAACCCGCTCTTCACGAAGAAGGTGAAGTCCCCCTCGCCGATCTGGACCTGGCCGTTGCTGAACTGGTCCACGAATATCCCTTTCTTGACAGACGCGATGATGTCGTCTTTGGTGGAATTCCCTCCTAGCATATAAGTCGCTCTCATCCTTGGCAATGGAGCGTAGCGGAAACTTTCCCTGCGGCCGTTCCCGGTGGGGGAGACGCCGAAGTGGGCGGCGCTGATACGGTCGTGGAGATATGACTCCAGCACTCCGTTCCTGACCATGAAAGTATTCTGGCCGGGGACACCCTCGTCGTCGTAATTGACGGCCCCCCTGTTGCCGGGGATGGTCCCGTCATCCACTATCGATATTTCCTCCCGGCAGACCTTCTCGCCGATCCTCCCGCTGAAAATGGACTGTCCCTTGCGGTTGAAATCCGCCTCGAAGGCGTGCCCCATCGCTTCGTGGAGCAATATTCCCGAGGCTCCGGCACCCATCACCACAGGCATCCTGCCTCCCTTTGGCCGCTTGGCGGCGAAGCGCTCGTCGATCCCTTTCACCGCCTCGTCGACTATCTCGTCCAGAAGCTCTCCGGTCAGCATCTCGGCTCCCGTCCGGAAGCTTCTGGAGACTGTCTTGTTCTCTATCCTGCCATCTTGGCCGAACACGACCGAGACGGCTATCGTGCCCATCGGGCGAGTGTCGAAAGTGAGCTCGCCGAGGGAGTTGTACATCATGATGTCGCTGACCTGGCCGGACAGCGAGACGATGACTTTCAGCACGCGGTTGTCCCTGGCGCTGATCCTCTTTTGCAACGTCTCCATATACGGGACGAACCCGCTCGTCTCCGCTTGCCTCCAGTCCCGCTTGATAGGGTAGTAGTCTTTGGCCGGCGGCAAGACTGCCCCTGCCTGAGTTCGGAGCGTAGCGACGCAGGGAGTCTGAGGGGAACGCCCCTCAGTCCCCATAGGGGGCGCAAGGGGGTAGACAGGCTGCGCCGTGATCGCGCGCAGCGCGATCAAGGACGCGGCTTTGACGGCTTCGGCCATGGAGCGGGCGTCGGTGCTCTCGGAGTAGGCGTAGCCGGTGCGGTCGCCCTTTAGGACACGGACCCCGACACCGTAATCTATATGGAACCCTCCCGATGAGACGATACCGTCCCTCAGGAGCAGCTCATTGTAAGTGCTATTCTCGAAAAACAGGTCGCTGTAGCTGCCTCCCTGCCGGATTCCCGCGCCGACAAGCTCCTCA
>JAFVED010000012.1 GCA_017478125.1 Bacteroidales bacterium
GCTCAGCTGGTAGAGCACATGCTTTGCAAGCATGGGGTCGCCGGTTCGAATCCGACTACCTCCACTCTCACAACGAAGCGCTCACGTTCCCGCGGGCGCTTCGTTTTCGATTTACGCCGGCTTGTTTTGAGACTCCGGCCAAATGCTTTTTCACCCATCGTGTGTACCATGTGGCCTGTTTTCCGCACCACATGTCACGTTCTACCCACTCAAGTGCGACATGTGGTCTGTTTTCCGCACCACATGTCACGTTCTACCCACTCAAGTGTGACATGTGGTCAGTATTCCGCGCCACATGTCACACCTGGCCGTTCAAGGAATGCTGTCGCCGCCTCCCGTGAACAGGCCGCTCAGGGTGAGGTGATTATTGATTTGGAAAGTACAGCATTATTGAGTAGCTTTGCTATTCATAAAGTTTCTCCGAAGTAAATGTACTTTAAAAACTCAAGACACCGGATCATCACAGCCTTGTCCGCGATTGTCCTCATCACATTGATGACGGTTAGCTGCGGCAAAAGTAGCCGGAAAGTCCAGGAGGAAACCCCGATCAAGGGAAGTATCTCGGTGTCAGGAGCTTTCGCCCTCTACCCCCTCGCCGTCCAATGGGGCAATGAGTTTCAGGAGGCCAATCCTGGGATAAGGGTTGACATCTCCGCCGGAGGAGCCGGTAAAGGAATGACCGACGTCATCAACGGGATGGTGGACTTCGCCATGATGTCAAGGGACATCTACGATGAGGAGAGGGAGCTGGGGGCGGTGGATTTCATTGTCGGGCGTGACGCTGTAGTGGCCGACATCAATGCCGCCAATCCCCTGCTGGACGAGATCCTGTCCCGGGGAATCACAGCGGAGGACGCCACAAAATTCTGGGTGACAGGTGAATATAAGACATGGGGTGATTTCCTTGGCAACGGGGACACCCACCCGGTCCACGTGTACACCCGGAGCGACGCGTGCGGAGCCGCCCAGACTTGGGCCGCATGGTTCGGGGCTACACAGGAAGACCTCGGCGGGACGGCGGTATACGGCGATCCGGGAATCGCGAAAGCCGTCCAGGACGACATCTGGGGAATAGGGTTCAACAATATGGCCTACGCCTACGACGCGTCCACCCACAAACCCCTTGAACGGCTTGTCATCCCTCCCGTAGACCTCAATGGGGACGGGACTGTCTCGCCCGACGAGTATTTCTACGACTTCAAGGAGGATCTCATCGAGGCGATCAAGAAGGACCTCTATCCGATCCCTCCTTGCAGGAACCTCTATCTCGTGTCTAAAGGCATTCCAAGGGACTCCGCCGCCATAGCCTTCCTCAAATACATCATCACCGAAGGGCAGTCCCTCAACGAGCCGGCAGGTTACGTCAGCATCGGAGAAGAGGCGTTCAACAGATCCGAGGGCATCCTCAGATCCGGAAGGGGAAACCACAAGCCCAAGCGGAACACGACAGAGAGGATCGTCACCCTGTTCATCGGCATTATCCTGTTCTTCCTGCTGGTGTCCAGCGGTTCGCTCCTGTTCAAGACCAGGACCGGGAAACGTGTGTACCGGCAACGTCTGTCGGAAGTCACCATGTTCATCCTTATCGTGGTCTCACTCCTGTTCCTGGTCGCCATGATGGTGGGATTGCTCGTGAAAGCGATGCCCATCCTCCAGCAGAACTCTCTCTGGAGCCTGATCTCATCTTCCGAATGGAAACCATCCCAAGGCAAATTCGGGTTCAAGCCATTCATAATGGGATCAGTGGCGGTCACCGCCATGGCAATCCTGATCTCGACTCCTATAGCCCTTCTCACGGCTGTTTATCTTTCCGAATATGCCCCCAAGGTGGTCTGCAAGGTGGTCTATCCGGCCTTGGACATCCTCGCCTCGATCCCTTCCGTGATTTATGGTGTCTGGGGGGTACTGTTCCTTATCCCCATCTGGGGATATTCGTTGATCACGGCCTCAGTGGTACTGTTCGTGATGGTGCTGCCGATCATGGTCAGCCTGTTCGTGGAACTGTTCAAAGTCGTCTCAAAAGACCTCCGGGAGGCAGCCCTGTCCCTCGGGGCGACCCCATGGCAGACAACCCGTAAGGTCGTCATACGAAAGGCTATGCCGGGGCTGTTCGCCACCGTCGTGCTGGCCATCTCCAAGGCCATCGGCGAGACTATCGCCGTGATGATGGTGTGCGGAGCCATCACCGCCGTCCCGAGCTCACTATTCGAGGGCTTCAACACTCTTCCCGCTTTGATTGGGAACAACTACGGGGAGATGGCCTCAATCCCCCTGTATGAGTCGGCCATCATGTTCGCGGCCCTCATCCTCCTGGTCATGGTGATATTGTTCAACATCATCTCCAGGGTCGTCCTTTACCGGATCGAGAAAAGAAACAAATAATTGAAGATGAAAAAGATACCTGCCAAATACATAGAAGAGAGAGTGATGAGGGTCCTGATGGTGGCCTCCGCGCTCCTGGTACTGGCGGTAGTTGTGTCCATCATCCTGACGATTGTCCTTAAGGGTATCCGCTTCCTGTCATGGGACATGGTATCCAAGGTGCCTGGCAAAGACTGGAATATCGCTGACGACGGCGGTTTCCTGAACGCCATCCTCGGCTCCCTGATGGTCGTGGTTCCCGCGATGATCCTGGCGGCCGCCGTCAGCATCCCGGTAGTGTTCTACATGAACCTCTACCTCCGCAGAAGTCATCCCCTGTCCTATGCCGCCAGACTCGCGTTCGATGTCCTGTACGGCATCCCCTCCATAGTCTATGGAGCCTTCGCGTTCACGATCATGGTGCTGGTCGGCATGAGGGCTTCACTTCTCGGCGGAATCATCGTGTCGACCCTGCTGATGATCCCCATGATGGTCCGCTCCGGAGACGAGATCTCCAAAAGTGTCCCGGACGAGATGATTGACGCCTCCTATTCACTTGGAGCGACAAAGTGGGAGACACTTAAAGTTGTTATCCGTCAGGTACTTCCGGGCATGATTACGGCTGCCCTGCTGGCGGTCGGCAAGGCGATCGGCGACGCCGCGGCGGTGATGTTCACGGCCGGATTCTCGGACGCCGTGCCCCAGTCGCTGTCCGACCCTACGGCCACCTTGCCCCTGGCCATATTCAACTGGATAATCATGCCGGAGCCTTTCCCCGGCCGTTGCTACTCCGCCGCCCTGGTCCTGACCATTATCGTGCTGCTTCTCAGCCTAAGCGGAAGATGGCTCGGACGACGTTTCACAAAGAACAACATTTGACATGACAAGCCCAGGAAACGAACTGCAAGTTAAGAATTTCAATCTTTCGATCGAGGGACAGCCCATCCTCAGGGATGTCAACCTCACCTTTCCGGAGCGAAAGATCACTTGCATCGTGGGACCCTCCGGGTGCGGGAAGAGCACGCTCCTGAAAAGCCTCAACAGGCTCATCGACACGACCGATGACGTGAGGACAAGCGGGGAAATATCCCTCGCCGGCAAAGACATCCTCCACGCCAAGGAGGCGGACCTGCTGGAACTCAGGCGCCGGATCGGACTTGTGCCGCAGCGTCCCTGCCCGCTCCCCATGTCGATCTACGAGAATGTGGCTTTCGGATGCCGCATCCACGGGATGCACAAGAAGAGGAAGGAGATGAACGAGGTTGTGGAGAAGTACCTCACGGAGGTGGGCCTGTGGG
The DNA here is from genome assembly GCA_017478125.1 of Bacteroidales bacterium. Taxonomy (GTDB): domain Bacteria; phylum Bacteroidota; class Bacteroidia; order Bacteroidales; family UBA932; genus Cryptobacteroides. Next base: position 3,660 of record JAFVED010000012.1, read on the forward strand.
AAGAGGTCAAAAACAGGCTGGGCAGTTCGGCGGCGAGACTGTCCATCGGGCAGCAGCAGCGTCTTTGCCTCGCCAGGAGCCTGGCCGTGGAGCCGGAGATCATCCTGGCCGACGAGGCGACGAGCGCCCTCGATCCGATGTCCAGCAGGACAGTGGAGGAGCTGTTCGTCAAACTTAAGGAGAAATATTCGATAATAATGGTCACCCATACCCTCCCCCAGGCGCTCAGGATCGCGGATTACGCCGTGTTCCTGTACCTCGGCGAGGTGATTGAGGAAGGAGACGCCTCCCAGGTGTTCGGGAATCCGAGAGAGGAATTGACAAAAAGGTATCTCCAGGGTGGCTTCAGTTAATATTCATAGAATATGGGACAATTGACACATCTCAAAGAGCTTGAGGCGGAGTCTGTGTATATTCTCCGTGAGGTTGCCGCTCAATTCGGCAAGCCATGCATCTTATTCTCAGGAGGAAAGGACTCCATTGTTCTGACCTATCTGGCCTACAAGGCTTTCTACCCCGCCAGGATCCCCTTCCCCCTCGTGCACATCGACACCGGCCACAATTTCCCGGAGACCCTGGTGTACCGGGACAACCTGGCCGAGAGGCTGGGAGCCAGCCTGATCGTGGGCTATGTCCAGGACTCGATCGACCAAGGGAAGGTGACGGAGGAACACGGCTACAACGCCTCCAGGAACAAACTCCAGACTGTCACCCTGCTTGACACACTCGCCGAGCACAAGTTCGACTGCGCGTGCGGCGGAGCCAGGAGGGACGAGGAGAAAGCCCGCGCGAAAGAGCGGATATTCTCCCACAGGGACGAGTTCGGACAGTGGAACCCGAAGAACCAGCGGCCGGAACTCTGGGACCTGTACAACGCCAAGAAAGACCCCGGCGAGCACTTCAGGGCATTCCCTATCAGCAACTGGACGGAGATGGATGTATGGCAATACATCTACCAGGAAGGCATCGAGCTTCCGAGCCTCTACTACACCCACAAGAGGAAATGCTTCCTCAGGGACGGCCAGTGGCTCGCCGCCGAGCCAGACATAATCAAGCGGCGGGAAAGCGAGACAGTCCAGGAACTCGAGGTCAGGTGCAGGACAATCGGAGACGTGACCTGCACGGGACTGACCCTCTCGAAGGCTCACAGCCTTGAGGACATCATCGACGAGATCGCCTCGTCGAGAGTGACGGAGAGAGGCGGTCGGGCGGACGACAAGCGGAGTGAGACAGCGATGGAAGACAGGAAGAAAGAAGGATATTTTTAGCATGAGGAACAACGGATATCTTGACATGAGACTGCTGCGCTTCACTACCGCGGGCAGCGTGGATGACGGGAAGAGCACCCTGATCGGCAGACTCCTCTACGACTCCAAATCAATATTCGAGGATCAGATGGAGGCCGTGGAAGAAGCCTCCAGGAGCCGCGGCAACGAGGAGGTCAACCTGGCCTTGCTGACCGATGGCTTGAGGGCCGAGCGGGAGCAGGGCATCACGATTGACGTGGCGTACCGCTACTTCGCCACACCCCGCAGGAAATTCATCATAGCGGACACCCCCGGGCACATCCAGTACACGAGGAACATGGTAACCGGGGCCTCGACCGCGGACCTGGCGATAATCCTGATCGACGCCCGTCACGGAGTCGTGGAGCAGACAGTCCGCCACTCCTGGCTGGCTTCCCTGCTGGAGATCAAGAGGATCACCGTGTGTGTCAACAAGATGGATCTGGTGGATTTCAGCGAGGAGGTGTTCGAGAAGATCAAGGATGACTTCCTGGCGATGTCAGCGCCTTTCCTGCAAGCCGAGGTCAACTTCATCCCGATCAGCGCCAAACTTGGCGACAACGTGGTCGAGCGGTCCGCCAATATGCCTTGGCATAAAGGGGTTCCCCTTCTGGAATTCCTTGAGACTGTGGAGATTCCGGACTCGTGGGACGGTCCTTTCAGAATGAGTGTCCAGTACGTTGTCCGACCCATCTCCTCGAAGTGGCCGGACTTCAGGGGCTATGCCGGAAGGATCTGTCAAGGCTCGGTCAAGCCTGGCGACGAGGTGGTTGTCCTGCCCTCCGGGCTGCGCTCCAAGGTGACCGGAATACGCCTCGGCGAGGAGACTCTCGACAAGGCCCTCGCGGGCGAGTCCGTCACCATCACACTCGCCGATGACATCGACATCAGCCGGGGGGACATCCTGGCCGCGGCGGAAGGGAACATGCCCCAGGCGGAACAGGTCGTCAACCTCAACGTGTGCTGGTTCCGCTCCTCCCCTCTCGTGAAAGGCAAACGGTATGTGATAAGGCATGCCACCCAGGAGACGGTCGGGATAGTCAAATCCATCGAGTACAAGATCAATGTATCGACAAGGGAGAGGGAATACGACTGCGAGTCGCTTGGGATGAACGACATAGCGAGAGTTGTCCTCAAGACGGCCGATCCCCTGATCTTCGAGTACTACAAGGACAACAGGACGATGGGAAGCCTGATATTCATAGACCCCGGCACCAACGACACGACCGGAGCCGGGATGATTGTGCCTGAAGAGATCTAAGACCATGGATAAGAGAGAATTAAGAGATTCGCTTGAGCGGTTCCGTCTCGAGACCTCCGGACTTGACGGCGCCGGGCTGCTGGAATATTTCATGAAAGCGTTCCCCGGAAGGACCGCCCTCTCTTCCAGCCTCAGTTTCGAGGACCAGGCCGTCACCTTCATGATGGCCTCGATCGACAAGAAGGCTAGGATCTTCACCCTGGACACGGGACGGGTTTTCCCGGAGACATACGAACTGATCGACCGCACTTGCATGACCTACGGGATCAAAATCGAGGTCTTCTTTCCTGACTACCATAAAGTCCAGGAGATGGTCCGGGAGCATGGGATCAACCTGTTCTACGACTCGGTCCAGCTGAGGCACCTGTGCTGCGACGTACGGAAGATAGAGCCCCTGAAAAGAGCCTTGAGGGACACGGACATCTGGGTTACAGGGATCAGGAGAGGACAGGCCTCCACCCGGGCCTCGATGGAGAGGATCGAGTGGGACGAGACCGACCAGGTCATCAAGGTTAACCCCCTGATCGACTGGACTGAGGAAGATCTCAAAGAATTCATCTCAGCGAACGGCATCCCTTATAACAAGCTGCACGACAAGGGTTTCCCGAGCATCGGCTGCCAGCCCTGCACAAGGGCCGTCAAGGAAGGCGAGCCGATCAGGGCCGGTCGCTGGTGGTGGGAAGACCCCGACCACAGGGAGTGCGGCCTCCACGTCAGAGGATAGGAATATCCCTACTGGACGGAGCTCATGTCTATGAGCCCGTTGAGCAGGGCGTAGACCGTGAGGCCGGCGACGGTCTTGATGCCGGTCTTGCGGGTGATGTTTTTCCGGTGGGTGATGACAGTGTAGATCGACAGGTTCAACTTGTCGGCTATCTCTTTGTTCAGCATCCCTTTAGCCACACAGACAAGAATCTCTTTCTCCCTGGAGGACAATTCCCCGCCATCCGACACCATCGGTTCTGACTGTCTGGACTCCATAGAGGAACGGATTTTACGTAGCACATCCTCACGGTTGTCGTAAAGCGACACCGACCCGTCATATTGCCTTATGGCCTCTTCCGTGAGGCCAGGCCCCGAGATGGCGACGACGATCGAGTCGCAGATGTCTGCCAGGCGGCTCCTTCCGTCTTTTCTGCTCTTGAAATCCAACACCGAGGGATCGATAATGACCAAGTCCGGGTCAATAAGCTTCAGCCTGGCCTCGGCCTGCCTCGAGAGATCCTTGAGTATATCCTCAACCACAAATTCCCCGGAATCAACGAGGATGCCCTCAAGTCCCCTGGCGACGATATCAGAAGGGATAACCAGTATAACAGTCTTCCTACTTTCCATCATTCTCAAGATTTCTGACCTTAGGCACCAGGACACTGTTCTCGACATAGGTGTGGCGACGCAGGTCGTCGCGAAGCCGATAGATGGACAGAAGGACCCACATCTTCGTGTTCTCCTCGCAGACATCGGGGAGGTATTTCATAACGATGTTCTTCATGTCCTCCATCTTCTCGTCCACATCCTCGTGATGCTCCTCAAAATCCAAGATCGAGTAACCTTCCTCCCGCTTTCCTCCAAGCAAGGACTCCACATAAGGGAAAACCTCCTCTTCCTCGAGGGCGAAATGTTTCTCAAGCTCTTTCTTATAGTCAAGGAAGAACCTGAGAATCACGTTTTTCTGGTTCTCGTCGCAAGTCTCGACCAGACGATCGAAAGAAGCCTCCAGGTTCTTCAGGGCGACGAGGATGTAATAGGCGTGGGATCCGTGGAGATATCTCAGGATGTCATGGATATTGGCGGAGGATACCTCGGAAGGAGAAGGAGCGTAATCCGGGAATGAGTACAGGTTGCTGATGAGGATGAACGTGGCCGGATCGATGCCGGCGAAAGCGCAGGCGTCCACCACTCGCAGGCCGGAATGCTTCAGCTCGATCCCCATCCGGGAAATCACCTGCACGAGGTTGTAATTTATGTCCAGCATGTCCGACAACTTCATGTCGGGTGTGAAGATCTCTTTCATACGGCAAATATAGGAATTAAATCAGCAGCGCGGTGATGTGGAAGCCTACAAACGCGCAAAGCCATGCCACGATCATGGTGTAGGCGCACACGGCTATGGCCCATCCCCACTTTCCGGTCTCGTTCTTTATCGCCACAAAAGTGGCTATGCAGGGGAAGTACAAAAGGATGAACAACATGAACGACACGGCCGCCGGAAGCGGGACTGTCGAAGCCAGGGCACCCTGAAGCTGGGTGTTGTCCGGATCATCCGTGGCCTCACCCGAATACATCACCCCCAATGTGCTGACCACAAGTTCTTTGGCCACGACTCCGGAGAGAAGGCTGATGTCCATCTTCCAGTTGAACCCGAGAGGCTCAAGGGCCGGGGACACCGCCTTGCCGATCTGGCCTATGTAGGAGTGCTCCTGCTGGTATTCGATGTCCCTGCCGGAGCGCGGGAAATAGCCCAGGCACCAGATCACCACTGAGCCGATGAGGATAGTGGTCGCCATTTTCTCGAGGTACTGCTTGCCTTTCTCCCACGTGTGCCTCCAAGTTGCCTTCGCCGTGGGAACACGATATGGCGGGAGTTCCATCACGAAAGGAAGGTCGTCATCTTGGATAAAACGACTCAGTATCAACGCGGAGAAGATGGCGAGCAGTACTCCGATGAAATAGATGGCCAGCAAGGCCAAGGCAGAATGGCGGGGAAAGAAGGCCCCCGCGAGAAGGACGAAAATCGGGAGCCGGCCGGCGCACGACATGAAAGGTATTATGGCTATCGTAATAAGCCGGCTCTTCCGACTTTCAATCGCTCTTGTGGACATGATGGCAGGCACGTTGCAGCCGAACCCCATCACCATCGGGATGAACGACTTTCCGTGCAAGCCAATCCTATGCATCAGCTTGTCCATGATGAAAGCCGCGCGGGCCATATAGCCCGTGTCTTCCATTAAGGACAGGAAGACATAGAGTATCAATATGTTGGGCAGGAACACGAGAACGCTCCCGACCCCGGCGATGATTCCATCGACAAGGACATCCTTGAGCCAGCCCTCCCTCATGAAATCCCCGACAAAGCCTCCGAACTTTCCGACCAGCCAGTCAATCCAGTTCATCGGATACTCCCCGAGGGAGAATGTGGCCTGGAAGATTATGTAAAGGAGGAGGATGAATATCGGGAAAGCCGCCCAACGGTTAGTGACCACCGAGTCTATCTTCTCTGTCCAGGATTTCTCCCCGACAGGCTCGATGTGGCGCACATAGGTCTTCGAGAGGGTGTCGTGGATGAACTGGTACCTTCTCTCGATCGATTCCGAGTCCTCCCCCGCGACCACCTTGTCCACTGACACCGGCTCACCCTCCACTTGGGAGTCAGCCACGCGCAGCACCGTGTCCAGAAGCTCCGGAACCCCTTCCCCGGTCCTGCAGACCGTAGGGCAAACCGGCATGTCCAGGATATGCCCCAGGCGCTTGGTGTCGATCCTGTCACCCCTCTTCTTCAGCTCGTCGTACATGTTCAAGGCCATGACGACTTTGAGGTTCATGTCCTTGACCTGGGTCGTGAGGTAGAGGTTCCTCTCGATGTTGGAGGCGTCGACCACATTGATGACCACGTCCGGGACATGGGCAACCAGATTCTCGCGGACATATTTCTCCTCCGGGGAAAACGCTGACAATGAATACGTTCCGGGAAGATCCACAAAGATCAGCCTACGTCCTTTCCAAGTGAAACGGCCCTCTTTGGCGTCTACGGTAACACCGCTGTAGTTGCCCACGTGCTCGTGGCTGCCGGAAGCCATGTTGAAAAGGGAGGTCTTGCCGCAGTTGGGATTGCCCACAAGAGCCACGCGGATGGCTCCGGAGGTCCCGGCATTGTAGTCCTCCTCGGACGAGATCTCGATCAAGGCCGCCTCTTCCCTCCTCAGCGACACTTTATAGCCCAGAATCTCATACTCGATGGGATCCTTCAGAGGGGCGTTCATCACCGCGGTCACCTTTTTCCCCGGAATGAAGCCCATCTCTATGAGCCTTTTCCGGAAATTGCCTTGACCGCCGACTTTGATGACGACACCGGCGTCTCCTGTTCTGAGATCTGATAGTTTCATCCGTCGCGAAAATAATCATTATCACGTTTTAATAAAATAGCCAAAAATTGGTATTCAGGAGGCTGCCATAACCACTTATTATTTTTTCAGAATCAGAGGAAAATGACGAAATTCGCGGGACATGTTATCTGAGAAGAACCTGAAAATCATATCGGCGGCAAGGGGCGGCACACCCGCCCGGATGTGCCGTGAGATTCTGGGCCAGACCGGGGAAGGTCAGGTGGTCCTGTCCCTTGTTTTCTTCGTTGACGCTTCCCGGGAGACCTTCGAGTCCGTCCAGGAGGAGGTGCGCTCCGAGTGCCGGGCCTTCTTCGGAGGGATGACGCCGATGGTCACCTGCATTTCCCAGAAGCCTCTGGGAGCGGGTATGACAGCGGAGGTCCTGTATCTCACCGGAGACGGGTCGGTAGAATACGGCGGAGACTACCTGGTTATCCGTAACGGAAGACGTAAAGAGCTGATCACCAAGGGAATAAGTTTCCCTTTTATCGGTGACATCACCACCCAGTCCAACGCCGTGTTCGCCCGGATCGGAGAGATTCTCGGGGCAGAGGGTTTCGGGATCGGTGAGATAGTCAGGCAGTGGAATTACATCGAGGACATCACCGGAATCAATGACGGGGTCCAGAATTACCAGCTGTTCAATGACGCCAGAAGCGTCTTCTACTCCAAGACAGAATGGCCGGGAGGCTATCCTGCCGCCACCGGGATCGGCTGCGCGGCCGGAGGAATCACGGTCTGCGTCTACGCCGTGAAGGACGCGGGGCGGCTCAGCAGCCCGATAGACAACCCGCTCCAGGTGCCGGCCCACAAATATTCCGGGAAAGTCCTTGTCCAGGGGCTTTCGGCAAGGAAGACAACGCCCAAATTCGAGAGGGCAAGGCTGGTCGGCGACACGGTGATGATCTCCGGCACAGCCGCGATCAAAGGAGAGGACAGCGATATCTTCACCGATCCCGCCAGGCAGACGGAGGCGGCGATCGAGGTGGTGGAGAGCCTAATAGCCCCGGCGAATATCCGTCCGGGGAACAAACGGTTCTCTCTTGAGTCGCTTAGAGTGTTCGTCAAACGCGAGAGGGACGCGGAAGCGATTGTCCGCGTCGTCGGAGATCACTGGAAGGGCGTTCCTGTCCACTACATGCTCGCGGATGTCTGTCGCCCTGAACTGCTTCTTGAGATTGAGGGGAGCGGAACTGTCAAACGTTTTCTCGAGTGTTGCTGCTCCGACTCCGGAGAGGCTGTCGAGGCCCAGGCCGGAGGCGCCGGAAGAATCGAGCTCTGCGAGGATCTTTCAATCGGTGGTGTCACCCCGTCCGAAGATAATATCAAAGAGACTCTTCGAAGCGTCCGCATCCCGGTCAATGTCCTTGTGAGACCCCGGGGAGGGGATTTCGTGTATTCAGAGGAGGAGATTCTCCAGACTATCGAGAGCATAAAGATGTGCGTCCGCCTGGGCGTGAACGGTGTGGTGGTCGGAGCCTTGAGGGAGGACGGGGCTGTGGACATGGACGCGATGAGGCGTTTCATGGAGGCCGCCAAGGGGGTTGAGATAACTTTCCACAGGGCTTTCGACGAGTGCGCGGACCCTTTAGGTGCCCTTGAGGACATCATCAGCCTCGGTTGCGACAGATTGCTGACCGCCGGACACGCCGCCAATGTGACCGATGGCCAGAAGACACTTGCCACCCTCCGGGAGAAGGCCTCGGGAAGGATAATAATCATGGCGGGTTCCGGAGTGCGTCCCGGGAATATAGCGGCGCTTGAGACCTCCACAGGTATCAAGGAATTCCATTCCTCCTCCCACGGCCCAGACGGGAGAACCGCCCGCGAAGTCGTGTCGAAAATGGTCCATATATTTGATATTTAGCAGCTTCCATACATGGTTCCCCTTTGGAAGATATTCCTGACATTCGCCAAGATCGGATCTTTCACGATCGGGGGTGGTTACGCCATGATCCCGCTCATCCGTGACGAGCTGGTCAGGAAAGGATGGCTCACCGAGGAAGAACTGCCTGACATCATAGCCCTGTCCCAGTCCGCCCCGGGTATCCTGGCCGTCAACATGTCCATCTTCGCCGGATACAAGATGAGAGGGGTAAAGGGCAGTGTGGCCGCCACCCTCGGCACCGTGGTTCCCTCTTTCCTGATCATCCTCCTGGTAGCCATGTTCTTCACGGGATTCAAGGACAATCCCGTGGTAGTCAAGATATTCAAGGGTCTCCGTCCGGTCGCCGTGTCGCTGATCCTCGTCCCCATGATCAATATGGCCAGGAAGGGGAATAAGACCTGGTGGGCCTGGACGATCAGCGCGGTCACGCTTTTGCTGGTCGCCTTCCTCGGATTCTCCCCCATTTACATCCTCCTGGTCGTGATTGTCCTGGCGACCCTGTACCAGCTTTATAAAGAAAGGAGGACCGGCGACCATGGTTGACCCTGTCATATTCCTACAGCTGTTCTGGGTGTTCTTCGTCATCGGCCTGTTCACTTTCGGAGGCGGCTACGCCATGCTGTCCCTGATCCAGACACAGGTGGTGACATCCCACTCCTGGCTCACCGAGAGCGCTTTCACGGACATCGTGGCCATCTCCCAGATGACCCCCGGACCGATCGGGATCAACTGCGCCACCTATGTGGGCTACGAGGTAGTCCATGGGGCCGGAGGGAGCCATCTCGCGGGCATCCTGGGCTCGGCGGCAGCGACCCTGGCTGTGATACTCCCCTCCTTCCTCATAGTCCTGGCCATTGTCATGTTCTATCAGAAGTTCAAGAGCAACAAGCTTTTCGAGGGGGTCATGAGCTGGCTCCGCCCCGCTGTCACAGGGCTCATAGGAGCCGCGGCGGTCATCCTGATGTTCAGGATAGGCTGGTCCGGAGGAGCCCCCGTGATGGATATTGTCAGGGAAAACTTCCCTGACTGGACCAGCTGGTGCATCTTCGGCGCAGCAGCGGCCGCTTCCCTGTTCTTCAAGGTCGGCCCAATACCCATCTTGATCGCCGGAGGGCTGCTGGGCTTGCTCATCTACTAGGTTTTTTGTAAATTGCCATCGATATTGTCGCATATAACCACAAAAACAAAGATAATGAGACATTTCCCTCTTGCACTGGCCATCGCCCTGGCGCTGATTCCGTCGGCGGTGTCCGCTAAGAAAACAGAGACGGTCATCAATGTGATCCCCTATCCCCAGAGCGTGGAGATCGGCAAGGGCGCTTTCAAAGGAGCCGGAGCCAACTTCAACTGCGACCAAGCCATCGACGCCGAGAGCGCCAGGCTCATCCGCGGCTTCGCCGACAGGATTACCTACGTGAGCGGCAGGACCAACTCCTTCGCCACTCCGGTCGGACTCGCGAATGCCGTCTCGTCCGGAGCCTTGAAGGGCTTCGTATTTGTCAAGGATGAGGCGATGGAGCCCGAGGAGTATTCGATCGACATCAACAAGAAGACCTGCCTCGTCAAGGCCTCGGCTTATAATGGTTTCCTGTATGCCATCCAGACCCTCAAGCAGCTCACAGATGTCGCCGTCTACTCAGACAATGTGGACCCGGCCCAGAAGTTCATGTTCCCCTCTGTCTCGATAAAAGACAAGCCCAGGTTCTCCTACAGGGGCATGCACCTCGACTGCGCGAGGCACTTCTTCCCTGTGGAAGAGGTCAAGAAGTACCTCGATGTGATGGCCATGTATAAGCTCAACCGCTTCCACTGGCATCTGACCGAGGACCAGGGATGGAGGATCGAGATCAAAAAATACCCGAAACTGACCCAGGTCGGAGCGTTCCGTAACGGGACCATGGTCGGGAAAGACTTCAAGTCCAATGACGGGAAGCGCTACGGGGGCTACTACACCCAGGACCAGATCAGGGATGTGGTAGCTTATGCCGCGTCCCTCGGAATCACAGTCATTCCTGAGATCGACCTTCCGGGCCACATGCTCGGAGCCCTCGCTGCTTACCCGGAGCTTGGATGCACCGGAGGGCCTTACGAGGTCTGGACAAAATGGGGCATCTCAGACGAGGTCATGTGCCCAGGGAAGGAAGCAATGTTCACGTTCCTTGAGGATGTGTTCACAGAGACATGGATCTTTTCCCTTCAGAGTACATCCACATCGGGGGCGATGAGTGCCCGAAAACCCAGTGGGAGAAGTGTCCCGCCTGCCAGGCCAGGATCCAGGCGCTCGGAATCAAGGGAGACAGCAAGCACACCGCGGAACAGTATCTCCAGAGCTATGTCACGGCCAGGATCCAGAAATACCTCAACGACCATGGCCGCAAGATAATCGGCTGGGATGAGGTTCTCGAAGGCGAGCTCGCTCCCGGGGCGACCGTGATGTCCTGGAGAGGTGTCAAAGGCGGCGTCCAGGCTGCCGGCATGGGATTCGATGTCATCATGACCCCCAACACTTACTGCTACTTCGACTACTACCAGAGTGAGGACCAGACCCAGGAACCCCTGGCGATCGGCGGGAACCTCCCTATCGACAAGGTCTACGGATACGAGCCTTTCGAGGGTCTTGACGCCTCCCAGCAAAAGCATATTCTCGGGGTACAGGCCAACCTCTGGACAGAGTACATCGGCACAAACGAGTACCTCGAGTACATGCTGTTGCCGAGGATGTGCGCCCTGTCCGAGATCCAGTGGTGCGACCGGAAGGACAAGGATTTCCAGAGGTTCTCTTCTTCAATGAGAGCGGAGTCCTTCAAGATTTTCGACACCCTCGGGTACAATTACAGGAAATTCTAATTCACATGAATATGAAAAATCTGATGTTCAAAGCGCTGAGCGTGGCAGCCGCCGCCACGCTCGTGTTCGGCTGCGACAACGCGGCCAAAAAGGCCGCTGCCGCCGCCGCGGCTGAACAGGCCCGTCAGGATTCAATCGCGGCCGCCCAGCAGGCCGCAAAAGAGAAAACAGCCATGGAGATAGTTAAAGCCCTTCCGGAAGAGCCCGAATTCGAGATTGTTACAAACATGGGCTCAATCACAGTCAAACTTTACAAGAAGACCCCGAAACACAGGGATAATTTCGCGAAACTGGCCATCTCCGGCTACTACGACAATCTCCTGTTGCACAGGGTGATAAACGGTTTCATGATCCAGGGTGGAGATCCCTACACAAAGGATTCATCGGCGACCGCGGTCGCTAAATATGGCCAAGGTGGTCCCGGGTACACGATCCCGGCCGAGTTTGTTCCCGAATACACCCACAAGAAGGGAGCCCTCGCCGCCGCCCGCAAGGGAGATGTCGCCAACCCGATGAAAGAGTCTTCCGGATCGCAGTTCTACCTTGTCCAGGATGCCAGGGCCTGCGCCCAGCTCGACGGTGGCTACACAGTCTATGGGGAGACCATCAAGGGAATCGACATCATCGACAGGATCGCTCAGGTGGCCACTGACGGCAGGGACAGGCCAGTGATGGATGTCCGCATCCTGACAATCCAACCTGTCGGCGAGACGGCCGAGATTGTACGGGCAAACAACAACGGGACACCACACATCGTGTACCTTGATAAAAATTCCAGAAAATAACCGAAAACGTTTGCGTTGGTATAATAATTGTTATATTTGTAACCGAATAGTTTTTTCATAGGTTAAGTTTTAGGTTAGAAAAAATGCCGCCTGCTGTGAAGCATGCGGCATTTCGTATTTTAAGAGTTATCGCGCTGATCTTAGTCGTTCAGGGAATAGCGACGGAAAGCGACAACCTTCGCGTCCTTGTCGACAGACTTGATGTAGTCGGCGACAGAGACCTTCTCATCGGACTGGACAAAGTCCTGGTTCTCAAGAGTATTCTCTTTAAGGAACTTCTGGACACGGCCGTTGGCGATGTTCTGGACCATCTGCTCAGGAAGGTTGGCGGCCTTCTCGGCGCTGACCTTGGCGATGATCTCGCGGGCCTGGGCAGCCTGCTCGGGAGTGATCCAACCCTTGGCGGTGTTGGATTCGATGTGATCCTCGCTGTCCACATGGGCAGGATTGATCCCGACCTTCTTCAAAGCGGCATCGACAGCCTTCTGAACCTGCTCGTCCTTCGTCTTCTGGATAGCTACAGCGCGCTCGTTGTCAATGACTTCCTTAGGGCAATCAGCCTCGGAGACAGACACGGGGCTCATAGCGGTCACCTGCTGGGCGACAGCCCTGCCGAGATCCTCGGGGACAGCCTTGTTGAAAGCGACGATAGCGCCGAGCTTGCCGTTGAAATGGACATACTGTCCCACGAACGGGGCCTCAAGAGCGGCATAGAAAGCGAGAACATGCTTCTCGCCAGTCTTGCCGGTCTGGGCGGAGATCTCCTCCTCCACAGTGTGACCGTTGGAGCAGACACAGGCCTTGAGAGCCTCGGCATCAGAGGGGAAAGCGGCGATGGCCGCATCGGCGATCTCTGCGGCGAGAGCCTTGAAATCAGGAGTGGCGGAGACGAAATCCGTCTCGCAGCCAAGGCAGACGATGATGGCCTTGTCTCCGTTGGTACGGACAAGGACAGCACCCTCGGTGGTCTCGCGGTCAGCCCTCTTGGCAGCCACGAGTTTACCTTTCTCACGGATGATCTTGACAGCCTCCTCGAAATTGCCGTTAGCCTCAGTGAGGGCGTTCTTGCAATCCATCATACCGGCGGAAGTCATCTTCCGGAGTTTCATCACGTCTTGTGCGGTAATAGCCATAAGTCGTTCTTTTTTTTAAGATTATTCAGCCTTGGGTGCCTCGACAGGCTCAGCAGCCTGAGCGGCGGGAGCCTCAGCGGTCACGTCGACAGGCTTGGCACCTTTGCGCGCGCGAAGCTTCTTGCCGGTGGGATTGGAGAGGGACTCTCCCTCAACGGTCTCCTCGGCGGCCTCCTTATCCTTCTCAAGCTTACGCTCGTTGAGGCCTTCCTCGATGGCCTGGCAGAGGATATTCATCACAAGCTCGATGGACTTGGTGGCGTCATCATTGGCCGGTATCACATAATCAATGGGCGTGGGATCGCAACAAGTGTCAACCATTGCGAATACCGGAATGTTGAGACGGTTGGCCTCCTTGACGGCGTTGGCCTCTTTCTGGATATCGACAATGAAAAGGGCGGAAGGAAGACGGCTCATGTCCCTGATGGAACCGAGGTTCTTCTCAAGCTTCTCCCTCTGACGGTTGATCTGCAGACGCTCTCTCTTTGCGAGCTTCTCGAATGTGCCGTCCTCTTTCATCTTGTCGATGGTGTTCATCTTCTTGACAGCCTTGCGGATGGTCGGGAAGTTGGTAAGCATACCGCCCGCCCAGCGCTCGGTAATAGATGGCATGTTAACTGCCGTAGCCTTTTCGGCGACGATCTCC
>JAFVED010000125.1 GCA_017478125.1 Bacteroidales bacterium
ATGAGATCGCGGACGGAACGGCGAAAGTCGAGTTTGACGGCGACTATTGCCTGTTGACGCTTAAGTCCGGTTTCGAGAAAGAGTCCAAGAAATATGACCTCTCCGTCATATTCGTAATGACGGAGAAGAAATAAAAAAAAGCTTGCCGGTCTGGCAAGCTTCTTAAAAGTAATGTAAGTAATTATTTGCTCTGCTCGATGGCGGCCTGTGCGGCGGCGAGGCGGGCGATAGGCACGCGGAACGGTGAGCAGGAGACATAGTCAACTCCGATCTTGTTGAAGAAACGGATTGAATCCGGATCTCCACCATGCTCTCCGCAGACTCCGCACTTGAGGTCAGGCCTCTTGGAACGGCCACCCTGGATGCCGAACTCGACCAGCTTGCCGACGCTCTTGGTGTCGATAGTCTGGAACGGGTCGGAATCGAGGATCTTGTTGCCGAGGTAGTCACCCATGAATGTGCCGATGTCATCGCGGGAGAAACCGAAGGTCATCTGGGTGAGGTCGTTGGTGCCGAATGAGAAGAACTCGGCAGCACGGGCCATACGGTCAGCGGTCAGGGCGGCTCTCGGGATTTCGATCATGGTTCCGAACTTGTAGTCGATGTTCTGGATCTTGATACCTTCGACCTGTGCTTTGACACGGTCGCAGATGGCCTTCTGGAAGCTGAGCTCGCGGGCGGAGATAGTTACCGGGATCATGATCTCGGGCATCGGATGGTAACCCTCAAGAAGCAGCTCGGCAGCGGCCTCGAATATGGCCTTGTACTGGGTCTCAGCGATGAGCGGGAAACTGACATGCACCCTGACTCCCCTGTGACCCATCATCGGGTTGACCTCATGAAGGGCCTCGCCCCTCTTCTCGATCTCCTCGACAGTGACTCCCAGCTCGCGGGCTATCTCCTTCTTTTTCTCCTCGGTCTTGGGAACGAACTCATGGAGAGGCGGGTCAAGGAGGCGGAACACGACGGGCTTGCCGTCCATGATCTTCATCGTGCTCTTGACGGCCGCCTTCATGTAAGGCTCGAGGTCGGCGAGGGCGGCCCTGCGCTCCTCATCGGTGTCGCAGAGGATCATCTTGCGGAGCTTGGAGAGAGGTTTTTCGGAATGGGCTCCGTAGAACATGTGCTCGATACGGAACAGACCGATTCCCTCGGCGCCATAGCTCAGGGCTTTGGCGGCGTCCTCGGGTGTGTCGGCGTTGGTGCGGATCCCGAGCCTGCGGAACTTGTCCACGATGGACATGAATCTCTTGAAGAGAGGATTCTCAGAGGCATCCATCATATCGATCTTGCATCCATAGACGAATCCCTTGGAGCCGTTGAGACTGAGCCAATCGCCCTCTTTGAAGGTGTCTTTATCGTTGAAAGTGACTGTCTTGTCCTCGAAGTTTATCTTCATGGCCTCGCAACCGACGATGCAGCACTTGCCCCATCCTCGGGCCACGAGGGCGGCGTGGGAGGTCATTCCTCCGCAGGTGGTGAGGATGCCGGCGGCGGCCCTCATGCCCTCGATGTCCTCCGGGGATGTCTCCTCGCGGATGAGGATGGCTTTCATGCCGTTGGCGGCAGCCTCCATGGCGGCCTCAGAGGTGAATACTATCTGGCCCACGGAGCCTCCCGGAGACGCGGGGAGGCCGACGGCGAGAACGCTGGCCTTCTTCTCGGAGGCGGGAGCGAGGATCGGGTGTAGGGTCTCGTCGAGCTGGGCGGGGGAAACCCTCATCACAGCTGTCTTCTCATCGATCATTTTCTCGTCGACCATGTCCATGGCCATCTGGAGGGCGGCCAGGCCGATGCGCTTGCCGATCCTGCACTGGAGCATCCAGAGATGTCCTTCCTGGATAGTGAACTCGATGTCCTGCATGTCATGGAAGTGCTTCTCGAGTTTCAGGCGGATGCCGTCGAGCTCCTTGTACACATCTGGCATGGCGGTCTCGAGGGATTCGAGATCCTTGTTCTTCTCGGTCTTGGTGGCCTCGTTCAGAGGGTTGGGGGTGCGGATGCCGGCGACCACATCCTCGCCCTGGGCGTTGATCAGCCACTCACCGTAGAACTTGTTGTCTCCGGTGGCGGGGTTACGGGAGAAAGCTACTCCGGTGGCGGAGGTGTCACCCATATTCCCGAACACCATAGACTGGACGTTGACGGCCGTGCCCCAGTCATCAGGAATCTTCTCGATCCTGCGGTAGGCGATGGCCCTCTTTCCGTTCCAGCTCTTGAAAACACCTCCGATCGAGCCCCATAGCTGCTCCTGGGCGGTGTCGGGGAAATCAACTCCAAGGACTTCCTTGACCTTGACTTTGAACTTCTCGCACAGGTCCTTAAGCTCCTCGGCGGTGATCTCGGTGTCGGACTTGTAGCCTTTCTGGTCCTTGAGATCCATCATCATCCTGTCGAGCTGTTGGCGGATCCCCTGGCCGTCCGCGGGCTCGATGCCCTCGGCTTTCTCCATGACGACATCCGAGTACATCATGATGAGGCGCCTGTAGGCGTCATAGACAAACCTGGGGTTGCCGGTCTTCTGGATCATGCCGGGAAGGGTGGCGGAGCAAAGACCGATATTCAAGATCGTGTCCATCATGCCGGGCATGGAGCTTCTGGCGCCGGAACGGCAACTGACGAGCAGCGGGTCGGAGGGATCTCCGAATTTCTTTCCCATTATCGTCTCGGTGGCGCGCATGGCCTCCGCGACCTCTTTCTTCAGGTCGTCAGTATATCCACCGCCAAGTGAATAGTACTCGGCGCAGCATTCTGTGGTGATCGTGAAACCGGCCGGAACCGGCATCCCGAGCCTGCTCATCTCAGCCAGGTTGGCGCCCTTACCGCCAAGCAATTCCCTCATGTGCCCGTCTCCTTCGGCGGTCTTTCCACCAAAGCGATAGACTCTTTTCTTCTTGTCGAACATATTAAAACTGCGTTATTTGATTATAGTCTTTTCTGAAAAGGTGCGCGAAGTTAATAAAAATGATTGGTTATAACAATTTGGACGCCAGATCTGAAAGTTCGCTGCGCTCGCCGACCCTGAGGAACACGTGCTCGAACAGCTTCTGTCCTCCCATCTTCTCGTTGAGGTGCGTAAGTCCGTTGGACCATTGGTCAAGATACGGCTGGTCGATTTGGAAGATGTCTCCGGTGAAGACCATCTTGGTGCCCTCGCCGGCCCTTGTGATAATCGTCTTCACCTCGTTGGGGGTTAGGTTCTGCGCCTCGTCACAGATGAAGAACACCCTTCCGAGGCTGCGTCCCCTTATGTATGCCAGGGGAGAGATCAGGACTTTCTCCTCCTTGAGCATGGCATCCAGTTTCTGGGCTTCCTTGCTGGTGGGTTTGAACCGGCTCTTGATCACGTTGAGGTTGTCCATCAAGGGCTGGATGAAAGGGCTCATCTTTGTTTTCTGGTCTCCCGGAAGGAAGCCTATCTCCTGGTTTCCGAGAATGACTGTGGGTCTTGTCAGGATGATCTGGTCATAGTCCTTGGCCTGCTCCAAGGCGGACGCGAGGGCGATCAGGGTCTTTCCGGTACCGGCACCTCCAGTCATCGTGACAAGCTGGACTCCCGGATTCATGCACGCCTCGATCGCGAAACGCTGCTCGTCATTAAGCGGTTTTATCCCGTAGACATAACTTGTCTTGACGAGGATGACCTGATCCTTCCGCGCGTCGAAACGGGCGCATACGGTGTCTTTGCCATTCTTTATCTTGTAGAGCTGGTTGGGCCTCGGCCGGGTCTTACCGAACGCTTCCCATGGGACGGCATTGTCAGGACCGAAAGCGAGCGCCTGGATGATGTCGGGGTCAATGTTTTCTGCCAGAATGACTTCCTTGACGGAATTCTCTACCTTCTCGTCCTCCAGTCTGTCGGTCATGTAGTCCTGGACTTCCATGCCGGCCGCCTTGGATTTCATCCGGAGGTTGATGTCCTTTGTGACAAGGGCGACAAATCGTCCGGGGTTATTGTCCCTGATCCAGATGGCTGTAGAGAGGATTCTGTGATCCTGGATGTCGTCCTTGAACAGGTCTCTCATCCCTTCCGGGAAAGGGTGGTTCGGCTCTATCTTTATCTTGCCGAGCCCTTTGGCTATCGTGATACCATCCTTCCCGAATAGTCTTCCGTCAGTGATCCTGTCCAGATCCCTCATGAACCCGCGGGCGTTGTAGGCGAGTTGGTCGGTTCCTTTCTTGAACTTGTCCAACTCCTCGATGACCGCGACAGGGATTACTATGTCGTTGTCCTTGAATTTGCGTATCGCCTTGTAGTCGTGCAGGATGACATTGGTGTCAAGCACGAATATCTTGGGCATTCTCCCGCCCTGGCCGCCGGCCATGTTCCTGGTGTATCTTGTCATCTCTTGAAAATGAATCAGTCTTCTCCTTCCGACGCCTGGCTGCTCAAAAGGGACTGGAGGATGTCGGATATGCCCCCGCCCCTGCCGGATTTGACCGTGATCTCGCCGCTTCCGGGCACGGGATGCCCTATGGGGTAATACGCTATGTCCTGGAGAAGGAACTCGGCGTCAGCGTAATCGTAGTCGATGTCTTTGATCTGGATGAGTGTGCCGGGAACTTCAGAGAACAGCACCCTGACGCCGTTGTCCTCGTCGTAAGCGTTCATGATGCCGCTGATGTCTATCTTCGCGCCGACATTTTCCCCGCACATGGATTTGAGCGCCGGGAGCAGCCCTCCGTCGCTCACCGTCCTGCCGGACAACAAGACCTTGTCCTCAACGAACTCCCGGATGATCTCGAAGCAGTCGATGAAATAGTCTCCGTCCCCAATCTCGGGCGAGGCGTCGCCGTTATGTCCGTAAGCCTCGCAAAGGAGGGAGTTCCCGAGGCGGAAATCGCAGATGTCGAAAGGCACGAATATGATCCAGCTGTCCGGGTCGGGGAACAGTCTGTCGGGGACGGCTCTCCTTCTGCCTATCACAGGGTGCGGGCTGCCGAAAGGGGCGCTTCCGGGCAGGTCTATCTCCTCTTCCTCCGGCCCGATCTCCTCATCGGGATCTTCCGGCTTGTCGGTGGCGGCCACTTTGAACGTGATCTGGCTTACTCTGTCACTCTCCGAGAATGAATATGACTCAAGACTTATCCCGAGGCTGTCCAGATAGTCGGCCGCGGCTTCCACTGAGCTGTAGAACGCGGACATGTTCCCGATCGGCCTTGTGTTCCATCGCCATTTGGCGCTCAGCAACAGGTCGCTCAGCCGGAAATGACCTTTCATCCAGATTGTGTCCAGCAAGGCCTTCGCGATCCTGCTTCTGGTAAATTCCTCAGCGAACGCCGCGGGGCAGTTCCTCGGTGTTCCCAGAAGGTCTGAGACCCCCGAAAGGTACTCTTGCGCGTCTTGGGAGCTGAACTCACCGGCGGACGGGCAGGGATCCACGCTCTCGTCCACGATCGGCTCGCGCTCCTCGTACTCCCTTGCCTGCTCCGGCTCCCGTTCGAGACATCCGTCCAGGATGTCGGCGGGAGTGAACCTTCTCGGTATACCGTCGATGATGTATTCTGAATATAAGGCTGATGTTTTTTCTCTCATCCAGTTGTAATATGTCCGTAAATTTAAGTATTTTTGAATTGAGTTCAAAAAAGTGACCATACCCTCCTATGGAAAATTGTTTTGACAAAGCCTATAATGAGAAGTTGGAGGCTATCTTCAAGAGGTTCCCCTCGGTGCAGAAAGTCCCTTTCGGGGATGCCTATAAGCCTGGCCTGGATCACATGAGGCGATTCGCGGCTCTTCTTGGGAATCCCCAGGAGGAGTACCGGACGATACACGTGGCCGGAACTAACGGGAAGGGTTCCGTGGCGAACATGCTCGCCGCCGCCCTGGCCTCGGCCGGTCTAAAGGTCGGGCTCTACACTTCCCCGCATATCACCGACTTCCGCGAGCGCGCCAGGGTGTTGCGTCCGGAGGCTCCATCCGCCCTTGTGCCGGAGGAATATGTTTTCGGTTTCCTGTGCCGCTATGAGACGGAGATGGACGAGCTGGACCTGTCCTTCTTTGAGATTACTACCGGCTTGGCTTTCAAGTGGTTCGCTGATGAGCATGTGGATGTCGCCGTGATTGAGACAGGGCTCGGGGGACGGCTGGACAGCACCAACATCATCACCCCTGACCTCTCCGTCGTCACCAGCATCGCCCTGGATCATCGCGCTTTGCTGGGAGACACCCTCGGGGAGATCGCGTCCGAGAAGGCGGGGATATTCAAGCCTGGAGTTCCCGCCCTTGTCGGGGAATATCTTCCCGAGACCAGGCCTGTTTTCGAGGAGAAAGCGGCCGGAGCCGGATCTACGCTCACATTCGCCCAGGACGTCGAGCCGTCCATGTCTGGCCTCATGCCCGGGATCTTGGAGGAGATGGACTTGAAAGGGAAGTACCAGCGGAACAATCTCCGGACTGTTCTCTCCGCTTTGGACATACTTGCCCGGAACCCGTTCTATCCCAATCTGTCAGACCAGGAGACGCTGGCCGAGGCGATCTGTCACACGGCCTCCCTGGCCGGTTTCCACGGGCGTTGGGAGCGGGTCTGTGAGGATCCTGTGGTGATAGCCGATCTCGGTCACAACCCCGCCGCCCTGAAAGAGAATTTCGGACAGTTGAGGGAGATGATGGCGACCGGGGATTATTCCTCGCTGGTCATCGTCTATGCCGTGATGGCGGACAAGGACCTGGACGGGATCATGCCTCTTATGCCTGAGGATGCCGTCTATGTCCTCCCGGAACTGGATTCCGCGCGGGCTTTGCCTCCGGGGGAGACCGCCCGGCGCGTGAAGGCATTTTCCGAGAGCTCTGGAAGGGCGTGCCGGATTGTCATGGCGGGGTCGGTGGAGGAGGCGATTTCCGCTGCCATTTCTCTCGATAAAGAGCGTAAGCCATTGATATTCATTGGGGGAAGTACTTATCTTCTCTCGGAAGCCTTGCCTTTGTTTGGTTCGCGAGGTTTTTGAAGTAAACCTGTTCACCATGAAAAAGATTATGTTATACCTTATTCTCGCGGCGGTCGCCATCTGCTCTGCCGCCGTGTTCGCCCACGCGGTCATCAACAGGACAGACGATGCGGCCGCCATTGTCAGGGGGGCTGATGACCAGGGACACGTCCTGACCAGCTTGTGGAAAAACTATTATGCCGCCGAGAAGGCCGACCTGCCAAAGAAGATGAGCGAGTCGCTTGACGCCATCATCGGGCGGGCCAAGGCCAAGCGGTACCACTGGGACTTCTACGACGCCGCCACCAAGAAGGTTGACGCCGAGGTCTCCCGGAACTGGAAGGCGCGCGGTGAGATGAACACAGCCCTCGCGAAGGAGATCAAGGAATATGACGAGCCGATCGTGACATTCGCCTACATGTCCTCCCGTTTCTCGGGAAGCCAGATTGACTACGCGCTCGCGAACAAGACCCGTCTCCAGGCGGGCAGGAACACGGCTTTCTACACAAGGACACAGGGCCAGATGAACGGCTTGCTGAACGGCTTCATTAAAGACGACTACGAGTACACCCTTTGGGCCGAGCGCGTCAACAACAGGAGTTCCAAGGCCTCTGACGCTCTGTCCGAATATCTCGGAAACACCTATCCCAACGCCGCTTGGAACGAGTATTACTCCCTGACTGGCAGGTACTGGCAGTACAGGAGAGCCGATGTCAAGGCTTTCGTGGACAAATACAATGGCAAGGCCGTCGGCCTGTTCGGGAAATCGATGCTTTTCGACGACACGATGAGCTCATATTCCCGGGACAAGGCCGGGGAGGATCAGTACAAGGCTTTGTACGCCGAGATAAAGGCCGCCGAGAAGGAGCGTTCAACCTATAAGTCCGGAGTGGAGGGGAAGATCGCCGGGTCGGTCACTGATTTCAATAATCAGATAAAATCCCTTGAGAGGCAGGAGATTACCCTTTCGTTTGATGACAATGACCTGCTGGTGATCCTGAGGAATCTCCCGAGTGTGGAAGTTACCGTTACCCCTGATGTCAAGGGAGGAACCCCGTTTTTCAAACAGGACGTCAATAATCCCGCCAGGAGATTCTTCGTGCCGGACACTGTGAGAGTCCGGATCCCGAGATGCGATGACGGGAACTATATCGTGAGGGCCAGGAACGGGAAGATCGAGGCGGAGTGCGCTTTTATTCCCAAGACTCTGTCGATAGCCCTCAGGGAAGACTCCTTGGGACACGGCTTCTATGTGGCTGACTATCTGACCGGAAGGCCCATAGAGAAAGTGGATCTCAAACTTTCCCTGTCCGGGAAGACGGTCGCCGAGGCCTCGGGTGTGGAGGTGGATGGTTTCACTCCGCTTCCGGAGTCTCTTGCCAAGAACCTGAAGAATGATGTCTACTACTATCTGGAGGCCTCGTACAGGGACACCGATGGCTTCCTCCACAAGTCCAAGGAGCAGAGCGTGAGGAACACCCCTGACTATTACTCTTCAATTCGCGAGAGGGAGGAGTCCCGTTGCGAGATATTCACGGACAAAACGGCCTTCAATCCTGGCGAGACAGTCAAGGTCACGGCGATCTTGTATAAAGGCAATCCCTATAAGAGTTTCAGCGTTGTCGGTGCCGGTGAGCCGTTGACCGCCGGTCTTGTCAACGCGGAAGGAAAGGAAGTGGATCAGAAGGAGTTGAAGACCAATGAGTTCGGTTCTGTCTCAGGGGAGTTCAAGATCCCGGAAGGAGAGAGGAACGGCACTTTCACCCTCGAGATCCGCAAGGGCACCGGCAGGATGGCATCCAAGTCTCTGGTCGTGGACGAGTTTGTCCTTCCGACTTACGACCTCGCTTTCGACAAGGTCGAGAAGCTCTATTTCGCTGGTGATGAGATCGAGGTGTCCGGTAAGGTGTCCAGCTACAGCGGCCATCCGCTCGATGCCGCCCGGGTGTATTACCATGTGGAGAGTTGGGGCTCCAGAGTGGCTGAAGGGGAGGTCAGGCTCGCCTCTGGAGGAGCGTTCCTTGTCCGGTTCCCCACGGTCAGGGACATGTACTGGTACAGGGTTACGATCGAGGTCGTGGATGCCACGGGAGAGACCAGCGAGTTCTCAAGGGGTGTCTATGTGCTCAACAACTATAATATCTCAGGCGAGCTGGAGAACGCCTCCCATGGCGAGGTGGCTTTGGCGGGCGGAAAGTATGGCGATTGCTCCATCCTCTCCGGGAGTGTGGCCAGGGTCTCCCTGGTAGCCGTCAACACTGATGGCCAGATGGTGACTGTGCCTGTCACTTACGATCTGGTCAACTCCGGGGACAAGGTGGTCGCCTCTGGAAAGGCTGCCTCGGGGGAGACCGTTGAGGTCTCTGTGCCGGCCCCTGGACTGTACACTTTAAAGATGAGATCGGAGGTGAAGGCCACCGATGGGAGGCTGATAAGCTCCCGCGGTGAGTTGGCTTTCGTGATGATCGGCGACGCGGACAGCGTCCTCGATGCCAATATAGAGAATATGTTCAAGCTTGTTGGACCTTGCGCCGACGGGACTGTTCATGACGGTGAGGCCGTCACTGTCCAGATTGGGGCCGGTGACGGACCCGTCTGGGCTGTGGCGGAGTTGTTCGGGGATCAGAGGCAGCCCCTCGGCCGCCATTTGGTGAGCCTTAAGGGCAAGAGCGGCGAGGCCGGGTCCGTCGAGACCATATCTTTCGGTTTCGAGCCCGCCTCTCCTGACGCTGTCAACCTGTATATCTTCTATTTCCGTAACGGGAGGCATTACACATTCCACCGGGAGTTCCAGAGAGAGAAGACGGTTCTCGACCTTCCCCTGTCTTTCTCCTCATTCGAGGACAAGGCCTGCCCCGGGAAGCAGTATTCTTTCACCCTCAAATCCCAGCCAGGCACTGAGATGGTGGCCGCGATATTCGACAAGAGTTCCGAGCGGATCTCCCCTAACTTATGGGAGACGGTCCGGCTGAGGAACCTCGGAGCCAGACCGGTCTTTTTCAACGTGATGGACGGAAGCGTGGAGCGCGGGTACGGGTTCGGAGACATCGTGGACAGAAAACTGATGAAGACAAGGGCGGCCGGGGCGGTCGCGGAAAACGCTCTCGCGATGGCTCCGATGATGGAGGAGCGGATGGTCGCGGACGATTCTGTCACCAAGGACCCGGAGGCCTCGTTGGATGATGTCAACGTGAGGTCTGACTATTCCACCTCGCTCGTTTTCGAGCCTCACCTTAAGACCGGCTCCGACGGGTCCGCCACACTCAAGTTCAGGACTTCCGACAAGTTGTCCACATTTGTGGTGCAGGTATATGCCCACAACAGGGAGATGAGGAACGCCATTCTTCGGCAGGAGATGGTGGTCTCGATCCCGGTCAAGGTCAATGTGGTGCAGCCAGGCTACCTCCACAAAGGCGACAAGTATGTCCTGCACGCCACTGTGTCAAGTTCTTCCGATAGGCCAGTCTCTGGTACGGTGGCTCTCCAGTCCTATGCCGGATCAGACTACGCGTCATCCAAACCGTTCTCCACGCTCTCCAAGAAGGTGACCGTCCCCGCCGGAAAGACTGTGCCGGTAGAGTTCGCTGTGGATCCTGAGGGCAACGATGTGCTTGGGCTAAAGGTCGTGTTCGCCGACAACGGGAAGACCTTCTCCGACGCCATGTTTGTCTCGGTGCCGGTCTATGACGCGGAGCAGACTCTTACAGAGGCCCATTCCGCCGTGCTGCTTGCCGGGATGGACAAGAACTCCCTGGTCCAGAGGTTGCGTTCCTCCTTCACCGGGACAAGATCCGCGGGTGCGGAATATAAGGAAATTGACATCCGGCAGATGCTCCTGGACGCCATCCCGACCAAGCTGGAACCCTCCGGCCGGGACATCCTGTCCTTGACCGAGACTTTCTATCTGCGTCGGGTGGCGGAGAAGCTTGAAGCCGGCATCGATTATGTCATGTCCGACTCGGACATCCTTGACAAGATACTGTCTTGCCAGAACGCCGACGGAGGCTTCGGATGGTTCGAGGGAATGAAGTCCTCGCCTGTGATCACCGCGGTGGTCCTCGAGAGACTGGCCAAGATCCGTGACACCGGCCTCGACGATGGCGGGATCGCCTTCGGGAAGGCTGTGGCCTTCCTTGACAAGAACCAGTTTGTCCACGGTGACTGGCCTTACTGGAGCGGTTGGCTCTCGGCCGCCCAATATGCCCATGTCCGCTCGATGTTCCCATCCGTGCCGTTCGATGTGTCCAAGGAGACGCTGAGCGAGGCGAGTGAGTTCTCCAAGAACTTCAAAGAGTTCAAGAAATACATCAAGGACTATCTCATCCCCTCCGAGAAAGACGGCCGCGGTCTGCAGGGGCAGATTCTCGCCAAGGCCCGAAGGATCAAGACCCTTGTGAACCTGGTATATGGCGACGGCGGAATCGCCCTCGCTTCCGCTTGGGGCATCAGGCTCTCGGCTGATTCCAAGATGCGCTCGTCCATCGTTGCCGATGTGGCCTCGCTGGATGAATATGCGGTTGAGCATCGCGACGGTGGCTGGTACTATCCCAACGCCGTTATGCCGTGGAGAGGCCTTCTGGAGAGTGAGCTGTATGCCCATTCTCTTCTCTGCGACTTGCTGTCAGACAGCAGGATACAGTCGGCTGAAAGGACCGGCATCCAGTCCTCCATTCCTGGCTCAGGCGGCTCTCCTGAGACGGTCATAGCTGACGGCATCCGGATCTGGATCATGCTTCAGAAGGAAACCCAGAAGTGGGGAGATGATCCGGCTTTCGTTGATGCCATCAATTCGGTGCTCACCGGTGGTGAGGAGATCCTTTCAACCAGGGTGATCCTTATGACCAAGACCTACAGGGTGCCGTTCTCCAAGATAGAAGCGGCCGGAAACGGATTCACTATCCAGAGACGTTTCTTCAAGGAGGTCAATGGAGAGGGGACTGACGTGAATCTCCTTGAGGTCTTCCCCGGAATGAAGCTCAAGAGGGGAGACAAGATCATCACCGAGTACAGGATATGGAACCAGGAGAACCGTAGTTTCGTCAAGCTCACGGCACCCCGCGAGGCGGCTTTCCGCCCGGTTGACCAGCTTTCTGGCCATGTGGGATGGTGGTACAGGCCGATCGGCTCCTACGCTGTCTCGCCCCAGGGCTACAGGAACGTCAAGACAGACCGCACCGAGTATTATTTCGATGTCTATCCTGAGGAGAATACCACTGTGACGGAGGAGTTTTTCATCACCCAGGAAGGGACTTTCACCGCGCCGGTGGTCACGATCGAGTCGCTGTACGCCCCTCATTACCGCGCCAACGACAAATTCGGCGGAACACTTGTCGTGGCGGAATAACCCATAGCGGCAGACATGTGGTTTTTAACCCGCTGCCCGGAGAGATTCCTTCTCGCCGGGCAGCGGCCGTAATGAGGCGGGGCAGTATTTCCCGGATTATTATTTGCGGAATAGAAAAAACTGTGCTAATTTCGCGTTTCCCGACAGGGATCAAGTCTGGAAGCATAGCTCAGCTGGTTCAGAGCACCTGCCTTACAAGCAGGGGGTCACTGGTTCGAATCCAGTTGTTTCCACTACAGAAAGACAGGCGCTTACAGTTCCGTAGGCGCCTGTTTGTTTCCCGGCCTGAGAAATGGTGTCTTGTAGGCCTGGTTATAAACTGCCCTGATGTTTTTTTTTGTCTCCAGATGCAAGATTTCCGTAATTTCGGGTTTATATTTATAGCTCCGCTGCTTTGGACTGGATCATGAAAGCTGAAATCTCAGGGATATCAAGGTTGAGGATAGGTATAGACGGGGGAGGCGTGACGACCCTTGTCGGTTTCATGTATTGCCCCCTTGAATGTGAGATCTGCCTCAATCCCCAGACTTTGTCTCGCTCATATCCGCGCTGGGAGTATACTCCGGCGGAGCTTTACAATGAGTTGCGGAAGGATGGGCTTTATTTCCTGGCCACGGGCGGGGGAGTTACTTTCGGAGGCGGGGAACCGCTGCTGAACCATCAGTTTATCAAGGAGTTCCGCGGGATTTGCGGCGACCAGTGGAAGATCAACTTGGAGACTTGCCTCAATGTCCCCTCGTCCTTCCTGGAGAATGTGATTCCAGTTGTGGACGAGTATCTGATAGACATCAAGGACATGGATCCTGAGAGATACTTCCGTTACACCGGGAAGGATAACTCCCGTGTCTTGGAAAACCTTCAGATCCTTTCTGGGCGGGGTCTATCGGGACGCGCGGTTATCAGGATTCCCGAGATTCCCGGGTATAACGGCCCGGAAGACATCTCAAAGAGCGAGGCTGCTGTCCGCGAACTTGGTTTTGACAGGGTGGATATTTTTAAATACGATGTATATCATGGAAAGAGGAAAAGAAATCTGCAAAATGCTGAAGGAGATCCGCCGGCGGATCGCCATGGAGAATGACATAGAATTCGTCACCTCGGACTGCCGCCACAAGGGATCGTGCGCCGGGACATGCCCCAGGTGCGAGGCTGAGGTGGCTTATCTCGAGAGCCAACTGGCCGCCCGCAAGCGTCTTGGCAAGGTCGTGAGGGTGGTAGGGCTCTCCATGGGTCTCGCCACGATGGCTCCTGTCCTTTTCACTTCCTGCGATCCTCAGGACGGAGACCTTGAGACTTTCCAGCTCCAGGGTGACATAGCTGTTGAACGCGAGATGCCTGCGCCTGAACAACTTGAGGGCGATGTCGCCATCGCCCCCGGGGAGTAAGATCTCAGGAAATAAGTTTCCGGCTCTTTATTTGGCCGGACGCTTGTAGCCGTCCTTGGTGGCGCGTTGGGACATGGTCTCGATGCGCTTTTCTGTTGACGGGTGGTCAGAGAATATCTCCGAGACGGCCGAGCTGGATGAGGCGGCCTGGGTTCCGGCCGATGCTCCACCGTTGGATAGGCTCAGCAGCTTCTCGAAAGACATGGCCATCGCCCAGGGATTCTTATTGTGGGCGACAAGGAAGTCGTAGCCGTAGTCATCCGCCTGTGCCTCTTGTTTCCTTGAGAATTTGGCGCTCATCAGGGCTTCGCCAAGATCGCCAAGCTGAGAGGCTGTGAGGACCGCGATTGTGCCTCCGGTGGAGACGACGGCGTCCCTGATGGCGGAGTTGCGCAGGGCTGTCTTGTATTGCTTTAGCGAATGCTGAAGGGCGACGTGACCGATCTCATGCCCCACGACTCCGAGAACCTCGTCGTCAGACATCCTGTCCAGGAGACCGGTGTAGATCCTGACGCTTCCGTCGGCGCAGGCGAAGGCATTGACATCATTGGTCTGGTAGACTTGGAAATTGAGGGGAGTGCCGTCGACCTCGGTGATGCCTTTCGTGAGGTTACGTACTCTCTTGACATAGGCGTTGCTCTCGGGCAGTACTTTGCTCTGGGCGTCAAGCTGGGCTACATACTGACCCACATAAGCCTTCATCTGCTCGTCTGTGACAGAAGCCGCCTGGGCGATTTTCACTCCACTGGATAGAAGATATGCCGCGTTGAAATTCTCGCTGCATGAGACGAGGGTCAAAGCGGTGGCAAGGGTGGCCAGGATCTTTTTCATATAAATTGATTTTATGGTTTTCCTGAACTGCAAATATAAAAATAAATTATTTGTTCTCCGCTATGGTGAAACCAACGGAGTGGGAGTTGCCGCTCTCGTCGACCACGGTGACACTGTGCTTGCCCGGAGGCGGAGTGATCCTCATCTGGTGGATGAATCTTGTCTGCCCAAGATACTCATTGTCAAGGTGCCAGAACACAGTCTGGTCCGGGTCCCTGTGCGCGAGATTGAAGGTCACTCCGGCTATGCTGCCGTCAAGTTGCCGGGGAATGTAGATGATGGCTCCGCCCTCCGGGTAGATGAATTCCATCGGGGTGTAGTCCTCCTTGCCCGCGGGGATGTATGGGGCGTATTCGGGGTGGTGCTGCCTGTAGTACCACTCCATCGAAGGCGGCAGGATAAAGGTGCGGATCCCGTCTATGGTTTTATGATAGGGGCAGGGCTCGGTTCTGACGGCCTTTGGCGGAAGCATCAGAGTGTCAACGCGTTCGCAGTTCGGTCCCGCAAGGTGGCCGGATGAGTGACAGACCTCCATCAGGACGTAGTCCCCCGGAGCAGGCTCCTTGAACCATCCGTTCGCGGCGTAGGCGCCCTCTTCTTCCCTGATGGGAAGCAGGTTGAATATGTCGAACATGACCGGCCCGGCTGTCCTCGCTCCTGTAAGTCCCGGGACTCCTTGTCCCTGGGCGTTACCGGCCCAGACACCCACGGCGTAGTCGGATGTCACGCCGACAGCCCACGCGTCGCGGAAACCATAGCTTGTGCCGGTCTTCCAGGCCACCTTCTTCAGTGACCCGATCAGCCTCCAGTCCATCTCGTCGGGCCGGTTGACCTCCTTCAGTGCCTCGAAAGTGTGCCATAGGGCGCATTTGTCAGTCAACGGGAACCCGTTCAGGCGGTCTCCTTTCCGCGGGGCGGTCTTGCCGGTTGCCTCATAAGAGGCCGCCATCTTTGAGTACATCGAGGTGATGTCAAGGAGCGTGGCCTCTCCTCCGCCGAGAATCAGGGAGAGTCCGTAATGCGCGGCGCTCCTGTTCAAGGTGGAGAGACCCGCTTTCCTCAGGATGTCCAGGAACCGGGGGACGCCGAACCAGCGCAGCATGTGGACGGACGGCACGTTCAGGGAGCGGGCGAGGGCCTCCGCGGCGGGTACGGCTCCGGCGAACTCCCGGTTGAAATTCTGTGGGGAGAAGCCGTTGAGGTTGACCGGTATGTCCGGGAGAAGGGTGAAAGGGAGTATCTCTCCTTCCTGGAGTGATGCGCAATAAAGAACTGGTTTCAAGATACTTCCAGTACTTCTGGGGGAACCGGCTATGTCGACGTCCGATCCGGGTCTCTTACGGTCGGGGTCGGCGTTCCCGATGTAGGAGATAATCTCCCCGGTTCTCACATCAATGACTACAGCCGCGAGGTCGTTTATCCCGTTGGACGCGAACTCGTCGTTCCACATGTCCGTGATCTCCTGGACTTGCCTTTGCAAGTGGATGTCGACTGTGGTCCTGACCCTTTGTCCCCTGGCCGTCCTGGAGAATCGCTCAGAGAGGTGTCTCGCGTCTCTTGGAAGCGCTACTGGCTCAAGTGGAAGTGGTTCATCAAGAGCCAGTTCCAAGTCGATGTCCCCCAGCTTGCCACGCTTGTGCAGATCCTTCAAAAGGCGGTTTCTCTTCTCAAGGAGCCTCTCCCTGTTCTTGCCAGGATGGATGTCGGCGGGAGCGTTGGGCAGGACCGCCAGTGTGGCGGCCTCTCCCCAGGACAGTTCCTCAGGGGGGCGTCCGAAATACCTCCACGCCGCCGCCTCCAAACCCACGACATTGCCGCCGAACGGGGCATGTGACGCGTACAGCGCGAGTATTTTTTTCTTGGAATATCTCAGCTCCAGCCTTGTGGCGAGCACCGATTCTATGATCTTCTGCCACAAGGTTCTCTCCTTTCCCCGCGACAGCCTGATGACTTGCATGGTGATCGTGCTTCCTCCGCTTGTCACTTTCCCGGCTTTTATGTTGCCGAGAGCGGCCCGGGCGATTGACACGGGATTGACTCCCGGATGGTACTGGAACCACCTGTCCTCGAATTCGATGATAGCGGCCTTGAATTTGTCAGGGACTTTGTCGGTAGGGGGGAAACGCCACTGCCCGTCAGACGCGATCCTGGCTCCGAGCAACTCGCCGTCGCGGTCCTCAATGACCGTGGAGTAGGTTGTGCCTTTGAAAATATTCCTCGGGAGGCAGAATAGGTATGCTATCAAGATGGCGGCGGCCAGAATCATTATCGGCCGCCGCATGATCTTGAAGTGTACCTTGCCGCCTTTCATTTATTCGGAGGTGACCTTCGTCGTTCCGGAGGCTGAGTTGGCGCTGACGTGGGCGTCATAGAGAGCCTCGCACTTGACTGAAGGAAGTGTGAACTCACCCTCATAAGCCGCGCGCATATTGACCTTGAAAGTCTTGCTCCTGCCTCTCGGAAGGTTGAAGTACCAGATGACCCTGTCGTCGCGGATGTCCCTGTTGGAATATCCTCCATTGGTCTCTCCCGGACTGAACAGACGGTCATTGAATATCTCCCATCCGGAAGGAACGACCTCTGTGAGCGCGAGATAGGTGTAGTCCCTCATCGGGCTGCTGTTGCCGACGGTGATGGTGACGGTGAAGTCTGTGCCTTGGGCTATCTCGGCGGGGTTGAGTACCTTCCCGCTGGAAGAAGTGTAGGTGACGTTCATGCTGATACCGTTTCCTCTGGACTCGTTCTTGACTCCGGACCCGGGAACTGACGAGGTGATGAGTGTCGCGTAGACGACTCCGTCGGAGTTGTTCTTCACATCGGCTCCTCCGCTTCGGGTGTCGAGTGCCAGGCTGTAAACCGACTTAGGCCCCTTGAGTGGTGTCACGTTCCCGGACTGGCTCACCTCCACCTCTATGTTGCCGGTGTTGACCTTTCCCGCGAGGCTTGCCATTCCCCTTGAGGCGAAGGCTGTCTCCTGAGACATATACCACCCTCCGGACATTGCCTTGGAGACTTCCTGGGCGATGTCCATCGCGGACGGCACATCATCTATGAGCACGCAAGTCTCAAGAGCCACGGCCTTGTCGCGTGTGGGTGATCCGAAGGTCCTGCCGGACTCCGTGTATTCAGGGAAGTCTGTCCGTAGGCCGGCGACCATATCCTTGGCGATATTCTTCTTTCCGGCCACAGCGTAAGCCGCGGCGAGCATCCATCCGGCCTGTTGGGACAGGTTCTCGGAGTCCTTGAGGCGGTTCATGGCTCCACTCTCGGCTTCTCCCTTCAGGGCAAGAGTGTAGAGCCTGTAGGCCTGCTCGAAGTCCCACAGAGGGTATTCAGGGTTGGCCCTGTAGTCCTGTACGGCTTTCTTCTGGTATCTGGCCCAGCTGGCGATCACGCCCTTGCTGACGCTGAAACCGTCCTGTGAGGCCATGACCATGAATTGTCCGGCCATCGAGCTCACCCAGCTGTCGGCGTCAGGGGAACCAGGCCAGTAGGCGAATCCGCCGCTGCCGAGCTGCCGCTGATAAAGCTGCTGGAGAATCTCAGGAATCAGTTTCTCGGCTTGCCGCTTCTTCTCGTCTGGAAGCATGTCCTTTATCGAGAGAAGGGTTATGCCCCTGGATGCGAGCTGCTCGCCGCAATTGTGTTCGTAGTCCTTTATGAACTTGAATATTCCCTCGAAGTCAACAGAAGGGAAGCTCGCTACCTCAAGGGTGGCCCATTCCTCGGGTCCGGCGGTGAAGGGAGAGAAACCAAGATGTCTGCTCTCGCCCTTCCCGATCATTACCTTGGTGACATTCGTGGTGGCGGGATTGGGATTCCTGACAGAGATCTCGATTGTCTCGGCCGCCTTGTGACCGTTTCCGTCGGCGGAGACTGTCACCTTTGCCACTCCCTCGCCGGTGGCCTCGAGAGCGAATTTGACAAGCTTGTCGCCAGGTTTGCCGAAACTCACAGAAGTCTTGTCAGGGCCGGTTATCTTGAGCGGCCCATCAACCTTCACGCTGACGTTGGCGTTCTTGACTCCCTCTTCCAGGGCGAACACGTTGACGGGGAGGGTCACCTTCTCTCCGGAGCCGATGACTCTCGGGAGGGTGGGCAGGACCATGAGAGGAGAGCGGACAGGCACGGTCTTGTCGGCGTTGCCGTACTGGGAGCCGTGGGCGGCGATGAGCATGACCCTCACGCTTCCGACATACATCGGCAAGGTGATCTTATGGGTCGCAGAACCGCTCTGGAGGGTGAACGGACCGAGGAACTTGACTACCGCGTTGAAACGGTTGTCCTTCTTCGCTCCGACATTGACGCTCTCGTCACCGCCGATGCTGAACATCGGGGAGAACCTTCCGCTGTAGGCGCCTATGACATAGTCATAAAGATCCCAGGTGCTCACTCCGAGCGCCTCCCTCTCATACATGGCCTTCCAGGGATCAGGAGTCTTGAATCCGGTCAGGTCGAGGAGTCCCTCGTCGACAATGGCCAGGGTGTAAGTCATTGGTTTGCCGGACTTTTCTTTGATCTTCACCTTGAATTCCTCCTCAGGACGCAGGACATCGGGCATCTCGATTATTGGCTCGAGATGGGAGTTCTTGTCGTTGACGAGAATCGGCTGGATGCCGTACAGCCTGATCGGGAGGTCGTTGTCCGCCCGCTCGTGAGGCTGCAGCAAAGTGATGTGGATATAGAAGTTCGGAGCCATCTCCGGTGTCACCTTGAATGAGTAGGTGACATCTCCGTCTCCGGATGTCTTGACCCATTTCCTCGCGAGTACGGTCCTTGAGTTCTCAAGTGAGACCAGGGCCTGGCCCTTGGCCGCCGCCGGGATATAGACATTCACTGTCTCTCCCACGTCGTAGGACTCCTTGTCGGTGGAGAACGAGAGCATAGACAACCCGTCAGGATCTGATTTGGAGGATCTTCCCCTATAAGCCGGCCAGTCGGTGTAGAAGATCTCGCCAGACAAGTGGCCGCTGTTGTTGTCCTTGACAATCAACAGGTAACGTCCCCATTCCGGATAGTCGACCCTGAAGGGGATAGAGCTGCCGTTCTTGGCTGATCTCATCGACCCGGAGGAGATCAGCTCGGCGGTTGAGCTGTTGACGTAAGAGTCCAGGCTCTCGTCGCGGCTCTCCCACCACCAGCTCCATTTGATCTTGTAGATGGAATATGTGAGATTGTCACCGGTCACGGCGGTTCCGTCCTTATCTACGACGATGACATCGATCTTGTAGTCTTTGTCGGTCTCAAGCCAGTGGCTGTCACCCTCTTTCGGGATCCTTACACCCACGTATGATGAATATGGGGAGTAGGGGACTGACATAGTGTTGAAACTGATGTCACCACCTGGCTCCTCGACAGTCGTGACGATGTCCGCGGTCAGCATTCCGGGGGCGTCGTTGGCTTTAGGGGTCTCGACATTGATCCTCAACTCACCGTTCTGGTTGAGATTGTAGTCGACCAGTTCATGCTCGCTTCTGGAGAAACTTGACATCGGGGCCGCGAACCTGTAGCCCTCATATCCCTTGAAGGTCGAGGATCCAGACCTGAGCGTCATGTCCACCTTGGCTCTCAGGCCGGAAGCGGGTGGGCCGGTGAGCCAGTTGGAGGATATCAGGATCGGGATCCTCCTGCCTCCCTCGACGGCTCCTTCTCCCATGTCGACATTGATTTTGAGCCTGTTGGGCTTGACGCTCTCTATGTTGAGGGACTTGTGGAAGGTGGCTCCACCGATTTTGAAGTAAGCGTTCCAGACACCTGTGGGATCCTCCTGCCTGGTGGGGATATTGAACACGTAGAATCCGTCTTTCGCGTTTCCGTTGACATTCTTGGCATAGAAACGTCCTTCGGGAGTGTAGAGTTCCATGACGGCCGGGTGGTTGTCCGGGATCTTATCCTCTTTGTCCTCGAGGATGAGGCTCACGTGTAGAGTGTCGCCAGGACGCCAAACCCCTCTTTCCCCGTAGATGAAAGCCTTGAGTCCCTTGTCGAGAACCTTGCCCCCGACATCGAACCGGCTAAGGGTCTTCTCGTCCCCTGCGGTGACTTTAAGGTAGCTCGTGGCCCCTCCGCGTTTGGCGACTACCACGAAGGGCTTCCCGGAGATGGGGACCTCTGCCATTCCGTCAGTGCCGGTCTTGGCATATCCTATCTCCTTGAGCTGGTAGCTGTAGACATAGAGCTCGGAGTTGAAGACAGGCTCGGCGGAGATAATATCGCTCACGCTGACCCAGATCTTGTCGCCTCCGGAATACTTCGCTATGACACCGAGGTTCGAGGTGACCAGATTGATGGCCGGGAACTTGTACTCGTCCATGTAATAGGTGGGTTTGAGCGGGTTGTCCCTGTCTTCCCACTCGTATTCCTCCCAATTGTAGAATGACTCATAGAACCAAGGTGAAGGCGTGTCCCAGTCGCTGAAATCCCCGTCGGAGGCCTGGTCTGAGGACAGGCTGACGAGCTCGTTGGTGGGGGTGCCGCTCTTGAACTCGAATGACTTGCCATACACTGAGTAGTCCTGCTTGAAAGTGATCCTGACCCGGTAGATCGCCCCGGCTTCCTGTTTGAACAGTCCTGAAAGATCCACGCTGTAGTCCTGCCATTTGTGGAGGTTCTTTGACGGGTCGGAGTCAAGGCGGACGCATCTCTTGTAGACAAGCCGTCCGCTTCTTCTCAAAGAATTGTCTCCGTCCAGGTCGTTGTCTTGCAGGAACATCAGCACATTGTCCTCGTAAATCTGGATGACCTTGATGTCCACGGCGTTGAGGTTGACGGCCTTGAAGGGGAGTATCAGTTCCTTGGAGTCCGGGAGTATGTTCCCGGAAAGCGGAATCTCGACAGCTGGCTTCTCTTCAGCCGCCGAGAATGATTTCGCGAAGTCGGCTCCGAGCCTCGTGCCGTCGTAACTCTTCACAGCGCCTGACACGATAAGGGACAGTGGAGTATCTTCCGGGTTCTCATAGAAAATCTTTGCCTGTGAGTTCTCCGCCTGGATATAATACCTGCTGACCCCGTTGAGAGTGAAGAGACCGGAGTGATCGGCCACATCCTCGATGGGGTTTGAGAACAACACGCTGATGTAGGGGTCTTCCGCCTCGACCCTTTCCGCGCTTACAATCCTGAATCC
>JAFVED010000126.1 GCA_017478125.1 Bacteroidales bacterium
GCAGCCTGAGGAACTATACCATAGTCCCTGATGACATCGAGGACATCATCAGCCTCGGAGCCAGCTCCGAAAGTGAGGTTCCCGTTCAGGCGGACATACTTCTCAGCCCTGTCCTTGTAGGACTGACCGACAACGAACATCTCGGAAAGATCGGGATACTGGGCGGCATCCTTGATGCCCTTGATCCTGATAACCTCTGACTCGAGGAAAGAAATGGTGGAGAAGCACCAGCAAGTGCCGGAGCTGTTCTGGTTCTTGACGGATGTGATAGGATTCTCCTTGACGACAGTGAACTTGTAGTCCGGCTCAGGTAACTGGGGACGCTGAGGCTGGGCGAAAAGCGCGGAAGGAACCAACACCGCCGCGGCTAACGCGGCATAAACAACGTTCGTTTTCATAAACATCTATGTATTAATAAATTAATAGTTTTCAGCCTTAACCTGGAAGTAGCTCTGCGGATGGTTGCATACAGGGCAGACCTCGGGAGCCTTCTTGCCGATCACGATGTGACCGCAGTTGGAGCACTCCCAGATGGCGTCCTCGTCGCGGGTGAAGACAACCGCCTCCTTGACCTTGCCAAGGAGCTTGCGGTAACGCTCCTCATGGGTCTTCTCAATGGCCCCTACCTTCTCGAAAAGGCCGGCTATCTCATCGAAGCCCTCCTCCCTCGCGGTCGCGGCGAAGCCATCATACATGTCGGTCCACTCATAATTCTCACCATCGGCCGCATCCGCCAGATTGACCTCGGTGGAGGGAACCGAGCCTCCATGCAGGAACTTGAACCAGATCTTGGCATGCTCCTTCTCGTTCTTGGCGGTCTCCTCGAATATTTTGCTAATCTGGACATAGCCGTCTTTCTTTGCCCTTGAGGCATAATAAAGGTACTTGGTGTGGGCCTGGCTCTCTCCGGCGAAAGCGGTGAGCAGGTTCTGTTCTGTTTTAGATCCTTTCAGTTCCATGACAACAAAAATAAATGGTCAGTAAAATGTGCGCCAAACGCAAATCTAACAAAAAATAACTAATTTTGATGATAAATAGGAAATAATATGCCTTCATCCAAAAGAAAAAGGAAAAAGAGGAAAAAAAGAAAAGTGGAGTTGAGCCCCTTGGGGGCGGTCTGCGCGGCCGCCGGACTGATTCTCGCCATCTTTCTGGTCTCCCACAAATGGGATGGAGGCTCCGGCGCCGAGAGGGGCGCGAAAGTTCCCGCCGGCTCATGGAGATATGGGATCGACATCTCGCACAACAACTCCGGAAAGATTGTCTGGGACTCCCTATACGTGATGACTGACAAGAAAAGAAGGACTGTCAGGGATCCCTACTCGGCCAAAGAGATCAAGCCTGTGAGCTTCGTGTTCATCAAGGCCACCGAAGGTGCCTCCTTCGTGGACCCGGATTTCAAGGAAAACTGGAGAGAAGCCGGCAGATCAACCCTCATGAGAGGGGCTTATCACTTCTTCAGGAGCTCCAAGGACGGTGAGACGCAGGCTCGGAACTTCATCTCGACCGTGGGCGACATGCGGATCAAGGACTTGCCTCCGGTTCTCGACATAGAGACGATCCACAAGGGCTGCTCAAAAGACCTCCTGAACCAAAGGGCACTCCAATGGCTCCAGGTAGTGGAGAAGCACTATGGGAAGAAACCGGCCGTCTATGCCAGTCCGTCATTCATAAGGGATCACCTGAAAAAAGAGATCACGGACAACTACCCCATCTGGGTAGCGCATTACGGTAAGCCCAGACCGGCCCGCGAGGAGTGGGTCTGGTGGCAGTTCACCGACAAGGCGGTGGTCAAAGGGGTTCCCGGAAACGTGGACCTGAGCGTGATGGAGGCAGACTAACCCTCGGGGACAAAGGTCTTCCCGTCCCACCGGTAAACGCGAACGCGGGAAAACTGAGCCCCGGTCGTCTCCGAGCGCCCGTTTTCCGAGAAATAGAATCTGCCGTCACCAAGGGGAGAGACCCCGGTCGAGCCATATTTGAAGAATATGCCCGTCACCTGATCCTCCCAAGAGCCTATCACCAAGTGCCTTGAGGTGTCGTATTCCACCCCGGTCAAACCCCTTTTGACAGGCTTTCCCGACACGTCGAAGAAGAAGGCGTCATAGTTCGCGAACTGGTCCTTGGATCCCCTGTACGCGAAGAGGAACATCTTGCCGAGACTCCGGTCATAAGCCATGTTCTGCACTCCCCAATCCGT
Organism: Bacteroidales bacterium; assembly: GCA_017478125.1. Classification (GTDB taxonomy): domain Bacteria; phylum Bacteroidota; class Bacteroidia; order Bacteroidales; family UBA932; genus Cryptobacteroides. The sequence continues at coordinate 2,201 of JAFVED010000126.1, forward strand.
GTTTCCAGTGTATACGAAATACTTGTCGAGAGGCTTCGAGGGACCCTCCGAGTAGAACTCACCGAACTTGACCGTCCCCGCGTACTTGTCGAGATCCCTCAAGTCGAAGCGCAGAAGGACCTGGCTGTCATTATCCGTCCTTTCCTTGTCGCCGTAGATACCGTAAGCAACATAGAGATAATCCTTTCCCTTCTTCCTGCCTATTTTAGGAGCGATGGCGACACCGTCTATCCCGGAGCATCCGTAAAAACGTGAATGATAGTCCTTGGTGGCCTCTCGCACACAGACGATCTTGAAAGCCTCGTTGTCCTCCGAGTCCATGTCCATGGAAGTCACCTTGTCCACATCTATTATGGCGATGTAAAACATCGACCTGCCCTTGGCGAAATCCGAGAGTCCCTGGCCTATCACATCGTCCTTGCACTCCAGCGAGGCGTACACGCGGCGGCTTGAGCGATCAAAGACCATCGCTCCCAAATGGCCTTGGATGTGGCGCACCGACCCAAGCTTCTTCCCATCCATGTCAGTGACAATGAACCTGTCCGTGAAAGAGAAATACATTTTCCCGGCGTCGGGATCGTAAGCGATACCCTGGACATGATGCCTGTCTCCTTCCACATATACTTCCGGCAAAGTCTGCCCGAAAAGCGGGATTATCGGCAGCAGCGACACGACCGCAAGAATCAACTTTTTCATATTCAACTATTTCCTAATTCCATAACCATAGCTTTAGCGACAGCTTGAGAGGCGCCTCCGCCTCCGAGGGACTCGCGGATTTCCC
>JAFVED010000013.1 GCA_017478125.1 Bacteroidales bacterium
GCGCTACTCCAAAAGACAGCAGGCAGAGGATGGCGGCTTTCATCAGGTCTTTTCCAAGAATCTGGGAGTTGTCAGCTCCAAAGATCTTCCGGACGCTGTTGCCCTGTATGCGGAACGGGAGTTCGGCATTAGTAAGACTGAAGACGTTAAGCAGGCCGACGAGAAGGAATATAATCGCGATAGCTGTCAGTATGAAGTCCCGGCTAGGGCTTCCAGTACCGTTTAAGAATGAGTCGTAATGCGCTGAATGCAAGGTGACAAGCCTTGACTCATTCAGGACTCGTTCCCTTATGTCCGAAGGAGTGTCCTGGTCTTCCCACAGGACCCAGTTCTTCTCGAAAGCCTTGGCAAGGACCGGGGCGATTTTCTTATGATCCGCTCCTTTACGGAGCTTGACAAAAGCGTCGAAAGACTCATAGTTCGGGTCATTGTTCCCAGCGTACAGGTCGCCCAGTTGCCCGAAGGCTCCTATTCCCGCAATGAGCGAGTTGACCGGGAAATCCTTGAACACACCTATGACGGTAACTTCCTGGATCCCGTTCCTTTCCAATTTCAGATGTTTTCCTACAGCCTGGCCGCTTCCTCCGAATAAGGTCTTGGCCGAGGTTTCTGAAAGCAAAAGGGATTCAGGGTTGTCAAAGCCGTTGAGCGTTCCCGCCACCATGCGGAAAGGGAAAACATTCACGAAATCATTATCAACCAGTGCCGCCGCAAGGAACTCCATCGGGGTGTCATTGCTGGAATCAACCAGCATAGACTCACTCATTGTGCCTACAGCCTCCACTTCCGGCGAAGCATCCCTGATCGCCTGGATCTGGGGCCTGTTCATGAGACTCTGGTAGGGCGCCTGATTCCTTGTACGGCTCTGAGGCCTTTCGAACAAATAAATCCTCCCGCTTCCCGGGTATGATTTGTCGAATGTGACATCGTACCATACCTGGCTCATCAGCACGATGAATACAGTGAAAGAAATGACCAGACCTACCGCCTCGATCAATGTGTTCAGTTTGTTCCGTGATAATAATTTCATAATTCGTTAGTTTAATATTACTCTTTCTTCAATTCCGTGGCGGGGTTGGTCCGGGCGGCGCGGAGGGTCTGCCAGAGTACGGCGAGGAAGGAGATCAGGATGGCGATAAGTGCGGCCACGACGAAGACCCAGCCGTAGCCTTCGATCCTGTACCAGAACTGCCTCAGGTAGCGCTCCGCGAGGAATATGGCGATCGGCACCCCGATCAGGATGGCTACCCCGACCAGGATAAGATATTCAGTGACAGCCTTCCAGGTCTCGGAAGCGACAGTCCCGCCGAAGACCTTGCGGACTGCGATGTCCTTGGTCTGAATCCCTGCGTAGTAGGCGCTCATGGCGACAAGTCCGAGGAGCGAGATGATGGTTGCGAGCAGCATGAACAACTCGATCAGGATGATGAAATTACGCTCCTTTGTCATTCCGTGCTCAATCAATTCGCTGATGGGTCCGAATTTGTCCACGTAGGATTCATCTCCGGTAAGCCGGATGCTCTCCTGCCGGCCGATTTCCTTCAGTTCGGCCCTTACCTGTGAATCCAATCGGTTGAGTTTCAGAACTCTGCCACTCTGCCCCTGGGTGTCGTCAATGGACAAGATGCCGACTTGTGCACCCGTAACTTTACTGGGACCTTCCACGGCGAAGTCTTTAACGATTCCTCCAATCTCATGATCTTTAATCAGGTAATGGGACTTGAGCATGTCCGGAATTACAGGTTCGTCCTCGTCGATGGAATATGCCCTGATTGCTGATTCGCTGAACCAGACCGAACCCATTTTAGGCCTATGGTAATCCCGGACTATTTCAAAACCGAACATGTCGAAAGCTTCCGAATCGCAATTTATAATGCCGATGTCAATCATGTTGTTATCCCCCAGATTAGCAGACATCATTATTTTCCGTTGTCCAGGGTAGCCGTTTGTCTTTCCAATGCGGTCAATATAAGGTTTTGCAGCGAATTGATCGTCTCCAATCGTACCGGAACTAATGTAATACAATCCAGACACGTCCGCACCGAGCGGCATGTCTACCATGTGCTTGAACTGGAGCTCCATGACGAGTGCAAGGGCTATCAGTCCTACTGTCAGGACGTTCTGGATTACGATGAATATCTTCGAGAACACAGCCTTCGTCTGGCGCCTTTGTTCTCCCTTGATGACAGCCACAGGATCCAGTCTTTGAGACATCCAGGCCGGGATGAGTCCGGAGATCATTCCGACCAGCACTGCAAGCAGGACGTAAGAAACAAGATAAGGAGCTGAATATGAAAGGTCAAGATTGATGTCCCCGGCCACTATCCTGTTGAAAACCGGCTCGAGAAACTTCGCCAGTACGAGGGCCAGTGCCATGCAGGCCGTAACGAAGAGGACGGCCTCCGAGACATATCTCCACGCTACCTTCCGGCGTGTTTCTCCCAGGGTGGAACGGATGGCCATTTCCTTTGAGCGCTTGCCGGCAAGGGCCACGCTCAGGTTGATGTAATTGAAAAGAGCTGAGAACAGAAGAAGGATCCCCACGGCAATCAAGGTGTAGACAAGGTTCTTGTTCCCTGTCCTTAATATGCTTCCTTTGTTTCTTGGAGAGAAATAGAGTTCGCCTATAGGCATTGTCATCCTGTATTCCGGCTCCCGAATCTTGTACCAGTCGGAAAACTCCTGCCTTATTACCGTGTCGATAAGAGTCCTCGCGGCCTCCTGATCTGCTCCTTCACGGAGGCGTATGAGGGCCAGGGAGAGAGGTATGACAAATCCCCCGGTCGTGATTTCGTCCTTGTTTGGGAAAGCCCTGTAGACATCTCTCTCATTGATCTGCGAATTCTCGGGAATCCGGACGATGCCACCTATGAGGACAGTGTCTTTTCTGAGGACCATCGTCCTTCCGACAATGTTTTCATCCGGGGCGAGCTTTCTGGCGAAAGACTCCCCAAGGATGACCTGGTCCCTGTCCCTGAGAATTTCAGGTGATCCCTCTATGAAGTCGAACTTGAATATGTCGAAGAATTCGGGATCGATGTGACATACATCCACACCGCCTTGGATTACATTGTCTTTGAACCAGCCGCCGGTCCCATAATTCCAAAGCCTTGCCCCGGTTTCAATGTCAGGAACACGGTCCGTCAGTACGCTGATCTCTCCGGGGATGGCCTGCAGCTCCTCACGTCCTAGGGTTACAACGAAAGTCCTCTTGTAGTCAGGGGCTTCCCTGGTGACTGCAAACTGCTGCCAGACATAGCAGGATATAATAACCACGAAGGCCAGGCTCACTATGAGCCCGGCAGCTTCGATGGCCGTGTAAAGCTTGTTGCGACTTAAAAACTTCAGGTAGCTTCTCATATTTTAGAAGCTGTTTTGAAATGAATGAAAAAAGTTGCTATAAGAGCTCGTAAATAGTTGAAAATCAGTAGGTTAATTGAAATATTTTTCGTAACTTTATGATTATCAGATCATTACAAAGTTATGAGCAATTATTCAACTA
>JAFVED010000127.1 GCA_017478125.1 Bacteroidales bacterium
CACCGGATTTGGAAAATTGATGTTTTTTTATTTACTTTGCGAAGTTATTGTCTGATATTGGATAGAATTTATACTATTTAATTTTTATAACCATGACTGAAGAAGAAATCGTAAAACAAGTCAAAGCGATCATCGTTGACAAACTCGGCGTCGAGGAGTCTGAAGTGACTGAGACCGCCAATTTCACAAATGATCTGGGAGCTGATTCTCTCGACACTGTCGAGCTTCTCATGGAGTTCGAGAGGGTGTTTGGAATAAAGATTCCGGATGAGGAGACCAGCACTATCGCTACCGTCCAGGACGCGATTGAGAAGGTTAAGGAGAAGATCGCCGGCAAGGAGGAGGCCTAATCCTTCGTTTGCTTTTAATCTAAAGCCCCGACTCTCAGGAGCCGGGGCTTTTTTTATTCTTGTGGACGCCTTGACCTTATTCTTTGGGGACGGCGTAGGTTATTTTCAGTTTGGGTGTCGGGCCGCCCGCGGCTCCGGGACCCCTGAGCGCACATTTGTAGAAACGGTCCTTGTCCAGCTCGGAGCTGGTTGAGGTGGTCGTAGCGGAAGCCGCCGCGTATTGGGCCATCATCATGTAGTTGTAGTAGTTGTTATAGCCGTAGCCACCGTAGCCACCATAGCCGTAACCGCCATAGCCTCCGTAGTATCCTCCGTATCCGCCTCCGTAAAGCTGGTTGGCGTAGGACGCGTAGGCTATCTGCTGGTAGTAATTGGCCATCTGGCTCGCGTCCGCGTTAGTGGTGGTCGTGGTCTCCACATGCATGATCAGCATCCAGATGTCATAGTCGGAGATGTCTTCCTTGTCTTTCTGCCTGATTATCTGCTGGACATGGTGGGTGATGTCCGGGGCATAGACACATAGGGAGCGGTTGATGTTCCCCTCGTTCTCATCCGAGGCGCTGGCGTCGGTGAGCCCGGCGAACACCACTGAGGAGTCTGTGGAAATCTTTATGGTAGGACTGAGGATGTCCGGATAAAGATACATTGAACGGTAGTCTTCAGGGAAGTCAAAAGGCATCTCCACGGTGGCTTTGCTGATCAGGGCCGTAGCCGGATCAGCGCCTTTTGAGGATATATCCGAGAGCACCAGCCGCCTGATCTCATCCGCTGAGATGACCGGCTTCAGTCCGCTGCCTCCCTCCACATAAAGGATGTCGTCCGCTTTCCCTGCGAGATCTCCTGACTCATGGGAATCCACGTTGAAGACATACTGGTCCGGCAGGGTATTGGTCGAGATGTTCTCATTGAGATCCTGGAACTCCAGCGGGCTGAAATAGAACATCATGCTGGTGTCCCGTCTCTCCCCGTCATATATGCCGCTGAAATACATCACGGCATAGTTGTCTGTCCTGGAGGGGTATGAGTAGGAGGAGGATGTTGACGCCTCCAGTATGTTCATCTTGAAGAGGTTGAACCTTCCGCCCACGCCGTCCGGATCATTGGTGGTCAGGTAAATTCCGGGAAACTTTGAAGTGTACTTTTCAAAGTCACTCATGTCTTCCGAGGTGATATTCAGATACTTCTGCCCGAACTCCGAGGTGAACTCGAAGGTGAGGGAGTCGATGCCGTTCACGATGGGCACACCTTTGGTGATCCTCTTCGGGCCGTGTCTGACCTCCGTGTTGGAATAATACTTTTTGGGATCCAGCGGTTCGGTGATCTCATAGACATACACGTTCTGGAGTATGTTTGACTGGCTTGGATCGGACACGGACACGCTGTCGATCTCTGCCTGGAACCTGAATCTCTGGAAAATGGGGCTATCACCGAAATCGACGTCGTTGAGGACAGGGACAAGGACGATAGCGCAGCCTCTGCGGAACAGCCCGAAGGTCTCGTCCCGGATAGCTCCGAAGTTGATTCTGCGGGAGGAATACGCGGACAGGCTGTCCGCGGGTTTCATCCATACGTCATTGAGCTCGAACTCCGCTGAGTGGAAGTCATATTTCATGTTGGTGGCGATAAAATCTCCACCAAGTTTCTCGTTCACGTTGACACAAGACATCAGGGCCGCCAAGAAGGCGATCGCCGCCAGAATCTTCTTCATTTACTGCTGCAGCTGTTGGTAAAACCTGTCGTATTCGTCGATGTAGCTGCCGTCCTCGACTGACTTGGCGTCGAAGGGAAGGGTCGGGATCTTAAGTCCCTCGCAGTATTTCACGAGACCCTCATCCACATCGGGGGCGCCGAAAATGACACCGTCAGAATACAAGGCAGCCATTTCCGCAAGATTTATGCCAGTGGGGTTCTCCGGAAGGGACACGTCCGAGGGCTTGATGCCGCCGAAAGGAACCGTGTCCTTGAACGAGGCGGGGAAGGGTTCGGACGCTATCTCGTTATATAGGGAGGTGACGACTTTGCTTCCGGCGAAAATGGGATCCCCGTAGTAGACTTTCTTCAGGAATAGCGGGACCAGATGGGAAATCCATCCTTGGCAATGGATGACATCCGGGGCCCAACGCAGTTTCTTTACGGTCTCGAGCACGCCGCGGGCGAAGAATATGGCCCTTTGCCCGTTATCCTCGAAGAATTTTCCATCCGTGTCGAATGCGACTTGCTTGCGGCGGAAATAGTCATCGTTGTCGATGAAATAGACCTGGATCCTCGCGGCGGCGATCGAGGCGACTTTGATCACCAGAGTCCTGTCGACATCTCCGATGATTATGTTCATCCCGGAGAGCCGGATAACCTCGTGCAACTGGTTCTTTCTCTCGTTGATGCATCCGTATCTGGGCATGAAAGCCCTGATCTGTTTTTTCCTCTCCTGGATTCCCTGCGGGAGATGTCGTCCGATCTTGGCGATCGGACTTTCAGGGAGGAACGGCATGATCTCCGAATTGACGAACAAGACTCTGTTGACGGGATTTCCCATATTAATTAATTGTATCGCGAAGGTAAGAATTTTTTTTCATATTTTGATAATTCACTATATTTGAACCTGATTTGTAAGAACTCCCGGATGTCCGCAGGTGAGAACAGATTGATTAGGAGAAGGCTTGCTGGAGCCTGGATTTCGAGTGTGATCAGTATCACGCTCGTGCTTTTCCTTGTCGGTGTGGCCAGCCTCCTGCTGGTCAACGCCAAGAGTGTCTCTGATTATTTCAAGGAGAATGTGCAGATCTCCGTGCTTATGAGGCAGGATGTGTCCGAAGACGACGCGATGGATTTCGCCTCGTCTCTTGATGCCCGTCCGTACATCAAAGGGACCAGGTTCATCTCCAAGGCCGAGGGCACGAGGGAGATGGCCGATATGCTCGGGGAGGACTTTCTCGGTGTTTTCGAGACCGCTCCGATACCCGTGTCAATAGACGTCAACCTGAAGGCTGAGTATGTCAGCCCGGACAGCCTCGAGATGGTCAGGAATGACATAGCGGGATCTCCCCTGGTGGATGAGGTCGTCTACCAGCAGTCTCTTGTGGACAAGCTCAACACCAACCTCGCGAAAATATCCCTGATTCTCGGCGTGTTCGTGGCGCTGCTGCTTTTCATCTCTTTTGTCCTTATCAATAACACTGTGAGGCTCAATGTGTTCTCCAAGCGTTTCACTATCCACACAATGAAGCTCGTCGGGGCCACGAAGTCTTTTATAAGGGGGCCTTTCCTGGGGCAGGCCGTGTTCCAGGGGCTTTTCTCTGCCCTGCTCGCCATCCTGATGCTTCTCGGAGCCTTGTTCATAGTGCGAAAGGAATTCTCGCGGCTTTTCGAGGTGTTCAGCCTCGATCTTTTGCTGGTCGTTTTGGGCATCGTGGTCGTCTCCGGTGTGGTTATCTGCCTTGTCAGCACGTATTTCGTTGTGGGCAAGCTGGTCTCATTGCCGAAGGATGACCTTTATTATTGATTAATGTTAGTATATGGCAGATAACACAAAGATGGCGATTACCCGCAAGGGGCTCCAGTGGATTCTTATGGGGTTCCTTGTCATGCTTGCCGGCTTCATCCTGATGATGGGTGGCGGGGTCAAGGATCCGCAGGTGTTCAACTGGGCTATGTTTGATTTCCGTCGGCTGGTGGCGGCTCCCGTAGTCATTATCTGCGGGGTCGTGATAGTGATTGTCGCTATAATGAGACGTCCGGCCGGAA